>JALVTR010000134.1 GCA_027035885.1 Desulfurellales bacterium | reverse complement strand
CAGACCATTTGAGGAGTGGGGAAGCATATTCTTAAGATGCCGTTTTGGCCTCTGCCATAGTTGATAGGCTTGTCCATCACTGCCACATATTCAAGATAACAGGGGAGAGTTACAGAATTAAGCATCTAAAGGAGGCAAAGGATAATCAAGAGAGTCTAAATTGACAATCCAAGAGGTGGGGAATTTAAATAACCCAAAGGTGGGGATTTTGGGTTGACTTTAACAACTTGAAAAACAAGTTTTTTAATTTTGTCGTAATAATGAGTGCCTTGTAACTTTTTTAAGTCCTTTAGGAAAGCTTCTCTATACAAGACTTTCATTTATCTGGTTCTTCCAAATACTTAAGCGCTTCCTCTTTGGTAAGCAGAGGTGAATTTTCCGCTTCTTCCATTGCCTTCAATAGCCCATAATCCTCTAAAGCCTCAACAATCTCATCCCAGAGCTCCCTTGGCACTATGACTTTTCTGCCGTTGTCTGTAAACTCAATGTTTTCCGTTATGTTGGTCATTTTAAGCCTCCTGTTAATTTATCATGACTCATCCAAGCTAACCTCAACCGCCTGGTCTAAGTCTTTCAATCTCTCTTTGGCAAGCTTGCTAAGAAGGTAATCCTCGTATGCTTCCTCGGCGTAATTCTCAAGGATATCCTTAACAACGCTTTCAATAGTTGAGTTTGTACTGTTTGCAATCTCTTTTAGCTTTGCCTCTAAGGTGTCTGGTATTTCAACTATAAGTTTACTCATTTTATACCCCAAATAATAGACAAAAATTGTTTGCCATTAGATTTTTCGATACTGTACACTAATGTTCGCAATTTCATTTGAAGACTTTTTTAAGATTTTAAGATCTTTAAAAAAGTCGGATAGACTTCCCAATGAGAAAAAAACAAACAGGAGGAAGCCTATCCATGAGAAATAATAGCAAAAAAGTAGATGAGAGCAAAATGTTTAAAGAGGTAATGACCCAATTTGTTCTTGAAGATGACCCTCTGCTTTCAATGATGAAATGGATGATGGAGCAGTTAATGAAAATAGAGTCTGAATTAAAGGTAGGAGTTAAAAAGGGAGAACATAACAGTGAAAGAAAAAGCTATTTCAGTGGCTATAGAATAAGAAGGTTCGATACAAGGCTCTCATGCAGCTTATTTAATGATTCCAAAGATAAGAAAAGGTGGATATATTCCATTTTTCATCACCGAAAAAAGAAGAAGTGAACAGGCATTGATTGCAATGGTCAAAGAGGCATACGTCAACTGAGTATCAACAAGAAAATTAGAGCGCCTGACAAAAGAACTTGGAATAGAAAATATTAGTGCATCACAAGTTTCACAAATCAACAAGGGGCTTGATGAGCAAATACAAGAGTTTAGAACCAGAGCATTGGAAAAAGAGCATCCTTTCATATGGGTTGACGCTTTGTATGAAAAGATACGAGAGTATGACGGCAAAGTTGTATCTACCGCAATTATGATAGCCTATGGAGTAAATTTGGAGGCAAAAGGGAAGTGCTATCCGTAGAGCCGTTTGTGAATGAATCGTAAAAGCTTTCAAAGAGAGCTTTATAGGCTCTTCTTGGCAGCGCTGCAAAGTGCATTTTATGAGAAATATTTTGACTCACATTCCCCATAGAGCAAAAGAAGCATTCGGGGCTAAAATAAAACAGATATGGCTGCAAAACAGTAAAAAAGAGGCATATAAAATAGCACAAACTATCATTGATGAATATAGCAAAAAGTTCCCCGAAGCTATTGAAGTGTTGAAAAACGGATTGGAGGATTCGCTACAGTTTTATCACTTTCCACAAATAGATAAAAGGAGGATAAGTTCGACCAATGTGTTAGAAAGAGTAAATAAGGAAATTAGGAGGAGATCAAAAGTGGTATCTGTTTTTCCATCAAGAGAATCCTATCTTAGGCTTATTACCACATACTTGATGGAATACACTGAAGACTGGGAGATTGAGAGAAGCTATATTCAACCAGATAAATTGCAGCAGGTTATGGAAATTTATGAGGCGCAGTTTAAAGCTGCCTGATGTTCAATGAAAAAACAACTCACTGGGAAGAAAAATTGCGAACAAAAGTTGGCATTATCGCAAATTGTGGATGTAAATTATCTGAATTTGAAAACAACAAGCTGGTTGCAAACTTTTTATGTCCTAATTGCAAAGAGGAATTCAAACTAAGAAGCAAAAACTCAAAATCTATTGTAAACAAAATAGTTGACGGTGCTTATCATACTATGATTGAAAGAATAAATTTTGTTTAACCCAAAACTCTGAAATAACTCGGATTTTTTGAGAATTACTTGAAAATTTATCGATAAAAATATAACTAAGATGCCAATAAAACAAACACCGCATTGAATAACAATATCTAAAACAACTTGTGATAGCTTATCCACAATATCATTCCAAAATTTACTTCATATACTTTTCATAATTTGGGTTAGGATATTTGTAAAAGCCTTCCCCCGTTTCCACTCCAAGTTTACCTTTGTCCAAAAACTCCTCTTTGATTTTCTTCGCTCTCTTAAACATTTCTTTGTTATTAGTTTCTTTAGCTCTGTTTAAAACGATGTTATAAATCGTCCTTAAACCCACCAAATCTATTACACCAAAAGGACCTATCTTAGATTTAGTGCTTATAATCCAAGCTTTGTCGATATCTTCAAAATTTGCAACTCCACTAAAATATAACCTTTGGGCAGATTCAAGCCAAGGGATTAGCATGGAATTCAAAACATAGCCAGCTTGCTCTTTGTAAATCTTAATAGGTTCCATGCCAATATCTCTTGCAAACTCAACAACCTTGTTAAAAATGCCAATATCTGTTTCACTATGCCCCATAATCTCAGCTATATTTGCTTCCCAGATAGGATTTGCAAAGTGTAAAGCCAAAAATCTTGAAGGATTATCTATATAACCTTTCAAATCGCTTGGCCTAAAAGTAGATGAATTGGTTGTTATAATAATGTCTTCTGATACAATTTTAGAAACCTTACTTAAAAAATCCCTTTTTAATCTCAAATCTTCAGGAATTGACTCAATTACTAAATCGATATCTTTCAAACATTTCTCACGATTCGCATAGTAAAATAGTTTTTCAAAAGGCTTTTTTGTTCTAAAAAGATTAGAATATCTTGTATGAAAATCTTTGCAACGACCTAAAGCTTTTTCATCTATCTCATAAACATTTACCTCAAACCCAGACAGAGCTACCTGCCAAGAAATTTGCGAACCCAACACTCCGCAGCCACAAACAACAACTTTCATAAATCACCCCTACACAATTTTAATAACAATATTACACTAAGCTATAAAATTAATAAAGTCTGTTTGATAAATTTCTCAAAATATATTTTAATTGCAAGCAATTAAAAAGCTGGGGCTCAGAAAAAAAGGGCTTTCCGTCCCTTGGTTTATATAGAATTGTAGCAAATTTATTCCTGTTTTATCCTATATGCTAAATGGCGTGTCAATTAAATTCGCTTCCGTAGTCACATTCTTTGTTCTGTTATACGTAGTTTCGATAGACAAACTGCTCAGCACGAAAATATTAACACGTATTATGAGAGTTATAGTCGTTGCAATAGCAGCACAATTTTTAATCAGCGGAATAAAAGGTCCATAGGGTATGTAAGATTTTAAATACTGTAAAGCTTCTCATAGTACTCTTCAAGCATCCTATCACTGTCAAAATAAGGCAATACATCCCTCATCGACTGTTTAACTATGCTCAGCCACTTATCCTCATTCTCATAATACATAGGTACTATCTTATCCTCGAGTATATTCATTAGATTTGTGGCATCTATATCATCCTGTTGTTCAAAGGATAGGGTTGTGTCAACTGGAGGAATTACGAAGGAATTTGTACCGTCTTTAGCAAATTCTATGAACCAACCGTCCAATGTAGATAAATTTATCGTCCCGCTCATCGCGGCCGTCATACCACTTGTGCCTGAAGCCTCCCTTTTGAGTCTTGGTGTATTAAGCCAAATATCAGCTCCTCTTTTTAAGAGTTTGGATAACTTAAGTTCATACCCAACAAGCACTGCTACCCTTTTAAATGTTGAGCACAAATTGATTAAATCGTTGAACAGATTTATCCCATATTGATCAAATGGGTAAGGCTTACCAGCCCAAATAACCTGGATGGGCTGCTTCCCCCTTTCTACAAGATGTTTGAATCTCTCAATCTTCATTTTCAATAGCCAAGGTCTCTTATACTCAACAAATCTTCTTGCCCAAACAATAGTTAAAATATCTTCATCAAATATCTTTCCCGTTTGGTTCGCGACAGCTTCAAACAGTTCCCTCTTGTAGCGTTTCTTTATGGCTTCAATCTCATAATCCATGTCATTTTCCAATGCTTCGTAAAGTTTATTGCTTTTCCATAATTTAGAACTCTGGGCATTTGTAATCGCCACAATATTTGACGTATCCACATCGTTCTTCCACATATCCACAGTCACTTCCCAGTGTCTTTTGGAAACGGCGTTGACCTTTTTAGATAATCGCAAAGCTGCCAAAGTCAGGTTAAAGTCATCTCCATAAATATCTGTAATCTTCTTCACCTCTTCAAAATCAACACCGTTAAAGAAGTTTAAATGGGCGAGTTTAAGTATATGATGTGACTCGTTGCCGGCCTTCAGTGGAGTATGTGTGGTAAACACAAGCTTCTTTTTAACCTCATCAATACTATTATATTTAGAATACAGGTAAAACGCAACCGGTATAGCGTGCCCCTCATTGATATGATAAATATCGACCTCTTTTCCTAACTCATCCAAAACCTTCGCTCCACCTATACCCAGAACAATTTCCTGCTTTATCCTCGTATCCTCATCGTTATCGTAAAGCTTCTTTGTTATTGTCCTTGCAAGGAAGCTATTTTCTTCTATATCCGTCGAAAGTAAAATAACAGGGGCAGTTTTAAATATTGATGAATCCAAATAATATGCTCTAACCTTTACTTCCTCACCATGTATTGTTATGTATGTAGTCAAAAGCTCCTTTAAAAAATAGTACTTTTTTCTCCTAAACTCAACCTTCATGTAATCTTCGTAGTCCCTTTCTTGATCGTAATAGCCCTCCGTCCAAAGAATTCCAACACCTGTAATATCGCAACCATTTTCGTAGGCACTTTTAAGATAACTACCAGCCAAAAATCCTAAACCGCCCGAATAGATCTTTAAACATTGATCTATTGCAAACTCCATCGAGAAGTAGGCAATCCTTTTGTCCTTACAAAATTCCCTTTTATCCATAAAAACACCCCCCTTCTTTTAAAAATAAATATACAACAACAATTCAAAAGCGGCAACTCATTTAAATGTTTTGAAGTTTAGAAGAATTATGGTAGAATAAAAATAGGTTTGTTGTCATATAAGGAGGCATGTATGGGTATAGGTATTTTGT
>JALVTR010000133.1 GCA_027035885.1 Desulfurellales bacterium | reverse complement strand
CTGTTTTTCGAAAAATTTATCTAACATTTCGATTTTATTTGGGTCTTCTCTTTTATTTGGGTCTTCTCTTTTTAAAATAGCCTCAATACCATCTCTGAACACCTCCAGACGATAAACAAGGGAGGCAGAAATGCCCTCTTTTTTATCTCCCTTTATAGCTTTTCCGATATTCTTAAACTCTTCCCAAATGCTATTTTTGCCATCTAAACCTTTATCGTTCCACTTTCTAACAAAATACCTGCTGCCACCGCTCCTTTTTCTCAATTCGATAGCACAGGCATTACGCCCAGCTTCATCTTTGGCTTTTTTATCAAGAAGACTATGCGCTCTTTTTATCATCTCTGACAAATTTTCTTTATGATGACAAATCAATATACCAGCGGAAATGCTTATCTTATCATTATTCGGCTCACCTTCTCCCAAATTGATAGACAACTTTCCACTTTCTAAGTCAAATATTTTTTCAATCTCTTTAGATTCACCTTCTTCGTTTATTATTCTAAATGATGATTTATAATATTCCTGTATTTCATAAGCAGCATCCAAAACTTTATCAACAGGCATTATTGCACAAACATCGTCTCCTCCTGCATAAACAAGCCTGCCTTCATATTCTTTTACGAGCTTTTTTATAATTGAAGATACACCGTAGATAGCAAAATCACCAAGAGATTCTGAAATTGCAGCATGAATTGAAGGTGTCAAAAGTCTTTTTGGGTAATTTTTATAAATTTTCTGCCAATTTTTACTGTATTTCTTATAAAAATTACTATCCTCCATTCTTTTTACAATGTCTGGATGCATTATTGATTTCCAGGTTGAACCTGTGGTTTTTCCGTTAATCAAATCACCCATTCTATCGCCATCCATAATCAAGATTGCATAATATTTATCCCTGTCTTTTATATCTTTGTATTTATCAGCTTTATTTTCATACAAAGACTGTGCTATTTCTTTTCTTTTTTGTACATCTTCAATATTTTCTCTTTTGTAATAATCATACAGTGCAACCATTGTGGTTGACGGAAAACTATCAGCATTCTCAAAGGCGCTTTTTAGAATATGATCAACTCCATACTCTCTCAATGCTTCACCGATAATTCTTTTTGTCAAGCATACCGAACACAATCTCTCATTTTCTTTAAAATCAACTTTACTCCTCCAATTACTATTTATTTTATCCCAAAAATTTTTTATGTTTTCGGAGTACTTTTTTGCGGAGATATCCCCTTTGTATTCCCTGCTATGCAAAACCTCAAATTCGCCGCACATCTGACATTTTTCTCCGGGCTCCTCTTCCCTTTTTATAGTTTTTATGCTTTTCTGTGCAGCTAAAGCGGATTGAACAAGTGAGTGCGATACGGAATACAAAACACCCTTACCGGCTTTTTCATAATTTGTTTTATCTTTTATTATCTCATTAAAAATCTTAAGAACATCAACCTGATTTTTATATACAGACTCAGAAAGAAGTTTGTTAACTTCGCTAATCTCTTTTTCCCCGACTAACCTAACTGCTGACCACTGCATATCCCAGTAATGCTTGCTCTGCCTCTCAAACAACCTGTACAGGTACTTACCTTCTTCACTACTCTCTTGCAAATTCACCTGCTTAATTAATTTTTTATACACTATGTCGGTTAAATTTTCCCATTCACTTTTTATATGCTTCTCTATTTCTCTTCCAATTTGCTCTATTTTATCAAAGGGAACAAAAAACAAAAATTTATTTGGAAAATTAGCTATTGTATTATCATGTTTCTCCCAAAGTTTTGGCTTAAATTTACCATTGACTTTCCATTTCTTCTTTAAGTATTCGGCTACAAGGGGTTGATCAACAAGGGAAGGATAAATAACATGGTCAGGTCCTAAATTCTCCATAACCCATCTTATACCCTCAAAAGCCAGATATGACAACAAAACAGAACCAGACCAATAATCTCTCAACTTCCTTGCTTTTGCAATAAATGGCTGAACCGGTGTTATGGAAAAAACAGCCAATCCAATATTATTCTTTTTTTCTTCTTTGCTACCTTTGCTAAGCTCCATACATGAATATATTGCAGAAGTTAATTGATTGTGTTGCCAAATAGAATGGTCTGGGAATCTCGTATCAGCTGGTAATCTATGCCATAAAGCCCCAAGACCCGCTACATTATCATCAGCAAGTTTAAATCTCAAAACAAGATGGGTATATAGAAATCTTGCTATGGCAAAACTATCTTCATCACCCTTGAATTGGTCTGAGTAACCACCTTCTCCAGCTTTAACACCTATTGTATTTCTAATGTATTCATACAAACCATCAAAAACATCTTTGCTTGTTATCCCTTCGGGTAACTTAATTTTTATCCCTCCAATAGAAGATGTTGGATGAGAAATAAATGGATTCTCAATGAAATCTATTGCCCCGTTCTTGTTTTCATCTTTGTTATATGACGGAACCTGTCCCCTTTCAAAACCCGAAGCTATCCCGTCAGCTGTCTTCCAAAAATCATTGTTGGGCATCTGCAATCCGAATAATCTTAAAATTTCTTCCGCTCTTTTTTCATGCCCTCTTATACTAAACGCTTTATCAAAAGGGTCGTGCATATATGCCGTAAATTTATTATTCCAATAATTTATGTCTGGTTTTTCAAAACTCATATTTCACCTCATCCATATTGTTTTCAAAAAACTCATTCATTTTATTACACGCATTAATATATTCGTTTAACTGATTATGTTTAATTGTACCGTCAAGTGAATATTTATATGGCATAAAAAGAATTTGACCTTTAAATTTACCATTATCAAGCTTATTTATATGTAAAAAATATGGTTTAGGATGATGAGATTTTCCACCATCAATATATTGCCTTTTATCATTTCCTATTGATTTAAGCAGCATTTTAGCCTCTTTGTATATATTTCCTATTTCAATTAAAGCTTCTTTCCATGAGTTTTTTGACGATTTGGACTTAAAAAGTCTTGAAGCCGCCGTTAAAGACGTATATCTTTTCAAATCCCCTACTCTATACTTATTGATATTAAAGCCATCCATCTCTTTAGAGAAAATGGATCCAAATCCGCTTCTTGAACGCATTCCAAGTCCGCCTAAACATATAATAGCCGATAAAGAATTTTTTATCTCATCATAGTAGTTCCTACTTTCTTCAAGGATTCTATCGTTAATTCTAATCAAAATATCAAAAGTCGATTTAGGCTGTATATACTGACGAATTGTTCCTTTATTATCATCGTAGCCATAGGCGAGATAATTGAGTATATGGAATCCACTTCTATGCAACTTTTCAGATGAAATTTCTATATTGGATTCTATGATTTGTAAATTTAAGTTTGATTTTTTTTCAGTTGAACCAAAAATATACATTTCTCTTTTTTTCATATCCTCTATATCATCGCTACCATACAATGCTCTCCACCAAAACCTCAAAGCACCTTTTATTGACTCAGCTCTCAATTCGGCACTTCTGCCATCAGCTCCGCCTAAAAACATAGGCGTAACTACTTCACACTTAAATTGCCTTGTCTCTATGTTTTTAAATCTGCTTAAACTAAACTCCATTTTATCCTCCCACCTAAAAAAATAACTATTATGCAAGTACAAACTTTTTAAATAAGTTAATAGAACTTTTCCTTCCACCTGTCAAATAAAAAAATCACTTATTATAGAATTTTTCCAATCTCCAAGCCTTTTAACCCTCTTAAGACTCTTATCATCTAATGGATAAATGTAAATCTTATCACCATTGGACTTGATCTTCCTTCCAATTAACTTCATAAAACGCCTGTACTCTTTCTCTTTTACCTCAACTTCAAACACAGATAATTGAGTTCTTATACCATATTCAAAAAGTAATCTTGCAAGCCTCACACGGTTTTTATTGTTTTTTATATCGTAAATCACAACAAACTTCTCCACCCTACTCATAAAACCTTGCTCTCGTTCAATTCCTCAATCTTGCCCAATTTCGTGATTAAACCCGATGCTGCAGCACTGATGGGAAAAAAATAAACCTTATCCTCAAGCGAATCAATTAATTCTATGATTTCATCAATCAATTCATTAAGTTCTTTCCCCTCAAGCTCCACTTCGAAACAAGAAAGTTGGATATTCAACCCTTTTTTCTTTAAAAGTCTAAAAACTTTGTTCCACCTTTTAGGTTCTCTGATATCGTAAGTAATTAAATATTTCATGCTATCATCTCTTTCAATTTTCTCAAAAATTCAACACTATAATCTATAAACGAACCATCCTTATGAATAGCCCTTTCTGTAAAAATCTTTATGTATGCTTTGAGAGCTTTCGGCCTTAAATAGCATCCATTTTCCTTTTTATCAAAATCCATAGGATGGAAGAACCCTTCCTGCAAAAGTTGAAAAACAAACAAACTCAACCACGGCCTTGAAATCTCAATCACATCAGAACAAAACGATGCATGCCTACCCCTTTTTACATGAAAGAAACCAAGATATGGGTCAAAACCATTGGCAATAGAAATTGGCATCAAAATCGAATAATAAATGCTGTAAGTCAAAGACAAGAGGGCGTTAACAGGATCTTTTGGAGGATGATAATCTCTTATTTCAAACTCAAATTCCCCCGGAAGCATTGTGTCTCTCAAGTGCTCAAACATAGCCCTATTCAAATTACCGTCAACACCCAAAGCCTCTTGAAGATTTGAAAATCTAACATTACCCTCCAATGCCTTTATAAACAGACTTTTATTATAGTTAGATTGATTCAAACCCATGATATATCCAATACCTTTTGCTTTGGTTTTCAAAAGCATCTTTATAAGCTCAAGTTTTTTCTTCTCGTCCTTTAAAACCTCATACTGAGCAAGTCTAATTCTATAATCGCTTGTAATCAATTCAGGTGCTATAACACTAACGGTTTTTCCAAATTGGTTTAACAAAAATACAAACTTTCCCTTTGTCGTTATAAACCTAACAGCCGGCGTTGAAATGTTAACACCTCCAAAGATGAAAACGTGTTCTAAAGCACCTATAGGTATTTTATGATTATCTGCACCGTTTTGAACAACTATGTTATTATCCTTTCTCGATACCACACAGCCAGGCGTGGCAACAAACAAAAACCCATTCATCTTTCACCTCCATTTATAAGAAACGAAAATTTCTCTGAAAAATGACAATAATATGGCATTTTGGTCTTGAAAAATGTAGTTTACCAACTTTATCAATTAACAATATTTCTTGTATA
This sequence comes from Desulfurellales bacterium, assembly GCA_027035885.1. Lineage (GTDB taxonomy): Bacteria > Campylobacterota_A > Desulfurellia > Desulfurellales > Hippeaceae > Hippea. The sequence continues at coordinate 211 of JALVTR010000133.1, read as the reverse complement.
GGTTTTTCTGCCTTATTTTTCTCTTGACTTTTTTAAATAAATGGCGTAGATAAAGGGAGAAGGTTAGAAAAGCAGGTTTTTTTATATTGTCAAAAAACCTGTTAAAAAGTGTTCTTTTACAATGAAATATGGGCTATTTCTCGTACAGCAGGAAATGTTGTTTTTATAAGGGATTACAAAAACTTTATAGTAATACTATCAAGTTTTAGCC
>JALVTR010000132.1 GCA_027035885.1 Desulfurellales bacterium | reverse complement strand
CGTCATTTAGAGCCTCAGTATAAGCTTCTATTATTAAGTCCTCTTCAGATTTATCCCATCTTTCTCCAAACTTTGTGCAGCCCATGCCAATTATAGCTACTTTATTCTTTATGCCTTCAGACATTTTGTAGTATTAGTTGATAAACCTATATATTAACGAAGGTTTTTAAGTATGTGTGGACCACTTACACGAGATTGTCAAAAGTCTCTAATATTTTGTTTGCAATTTTCGATGGAGACAAAGAATATTTTTCTCTTAGTATTTCCTGCCTACCATGCTCAATAAACACATCTGAAAGAGCAAAAACCTTTACAGAAACCTTGATACCTTTATCGTTTAAATAACCTATAACACCTTCGCCAAATCCGCCGAATCTAACATTTTCCTCAATTGTAACTACAAGATCATAGTTTGATAGTCTATTCAATACACTCTCATCCATAGGCTTTACAAATAAACAATCGACGATTGTAGAGCTTATGTAATTCTTTTCTAAAATATCCGAAATCTCAAAAGCTATTGAAACCATATTACCTAAAGCCAAAATAGCAACCCTATCATTATTGGACTGCTTTAATATCTGCCACTTTCCGACTTTAATTTCTTCTGGGTATGGCAAATTAAAAGAACCAGGACAAGTCCCTCTTGGATATCTAATTGCCATGGGATGCTCTTTGTATTTAACGGCGAAGTCTAATAGCATCTCCAACTCCTTACCGTCCCTTGGAGCTGCTATAACAATATTTGGTATAAGTCTTAAGTAAGATATGTCAAATATTCCTTGGTGTGTTTCTCCATCATCACCAACAATGCCTGCCCTATCAATGGAAAAAACAACAGGCAAATCCTGAAGCGCGATGTCATGGATAATTTGATCATAGGCCCTTTGCAAAAATGTTGAATATATAGCCACAATGGGTTTAAAACCTTTTACAGCAAGACCACCTGCCATAGTAACAGCATGCTGTTCTGCTATTCCAACATCGAACACCCTATCTGGAAACTTTTCCTTGACCTTTTGTAAACCCGTCCCTATTAACATCGCTGCTGTAATTGCAACAACCTTTTCATCTTTCTTCATAATTCCCAAAACCTTATCCCCAAAAACCGATGAACAACTTGGCTTGTTAGAAGACTTGATAGGCTTCCCTGTTTCTATATCAAACTTACCTATACCATGAAAGAGAGATGGGTTATCCTCTGCTGGTTTATATCCCTTACCCTTCTTTGTCACTATATGAACAACTACAGGGCCTTTGAGATTCTTAACGTTTCTAAAAACATCTATAAGACTTGGCAATTTATGACCATCTAATGGACCAAAATATTTAAATCCAAGTTCTTCAAACAACAACCCTGGAGAGAAAAATTTTAAAGATTCTTCAATTTTCCTTGCCAATTTAAGTGTAGGCTGTTCTGGTAAAGGCAAGTTATGTATAAGCCTTTCTATCTCGTCACGCAGTTTGTTATAAATTGGCCCACTCATTTTTTTGGAAAGGTAAGCAGAAATAGACCCTAAAGATGGGGAGATAGACATGCTATTATCGTTTACAACTACAATTAAGTCCGTATCTATATAGCCTGCGTTATCCAATCCTTCGTAAGCAATACCGCAAGATAAAGAACCGTCTCCTATAACCGCTACAACCTTCTCATTTCCATTCTCTATATCCCTTGCTAAAGCCATACCCAACGCAGCTGAAATAGATGTACCAGCATGTCCGACGTTAAATGTATCGTATTTGCTCTCCTCCCTTTTGGGAAAGCCACTTAAACCATTGAATTGTCGAAGAGTGCTAAATGTATTTTTTCTTCCTGTAATAATTTTATGAGCATAAGTTTGATGGCCAACATCCCACACTATCTTATCTTCTGGAGTATTAAAGACGTAGTGAAGAGACAATGTGAGCTCAATAGCACCTAAAGAGGAGGCCAAATGACCTCCCGTTTTTGAAACGGTCTTGATTATAAATCTGCGAATTTCTTCTGCTAAAGCCTCAAGCTCCTTTAAAGAAAGACTCCTTAAATCCTTTGGATCATTAATCTCCTCAAGCAAACTTTAATTACCCCTTTTTAAGATATTTCCTTGCCAACTTTGCAGCCTCGCTATTGGGATATTGCTTTAGAACTTTCTGCAAAAGATAATTACCATCAATCCTATCGCCCATCTTTATAAATGCCAAACCTTCTTTGTACGTAGCCATAGGAACCTTATTGCTCGTTTGATACGTATTTACCAAATAATCATAGTTAATAATAGCTTTATCGTATTCTCCTTTTGCATAGTATGATTCAGCTATATAAAAGATTGAATCTGGTATAAACCTGGAGGTTTTGTACCTATTTTTAAACTCTTTAAACGCAAGGATAGCATCATTGTACCTTTTGGATTTAAAAAGGCTTAAAGCCTTATCAAATGAGATCTCATCTTTAGGAACTGATGGTTTTGGTTTTTTAGGTTGAGCAGTTGTAATTTGATTTTGTATATGTGTTGGCTTGACAATTTTTTTAGATATTGTTTGATTTCCAACCTGCGAATTCGGTTGTTTTTCAACTAAAGCAGCTTTGCTCCTGGGATTATTAGGTGCAATTGGTTGTGGAATAGAAGTATTTCTCAATAGAATTTCATTAATTTGATTCTGTATAGCGTCTAACCTATGTCTTATATCATCTAATTCACCCTTTATCTCACCATATTTGACCAATAAACTATCTATCTTTAAGTATAACTGAGCCTGTTGTTGTTGTAAAAGTTTAAGTTGCTGCTGATTCTGAATAACCTTCGTTTCTAAAGCATATGGATTTTCCTGAGCCATTGAAGCATAACTAAAACATACAAAGAAAACAATAACAAACAAAGATGCTAATTTTCTCATTTTCTACCCTTTCCTCACTTAGATAATATTACAAAATGATCCCTTCTGTTTTTGGCCCATGCATACTCGTTATGAGCTGGATCGAGTGGTCTGCTCTTTCCGTAGGATATTATTGAAATTCTATCTGGGCTAATACCTTTTGAAACAAGATATTGTTTGGCTGCCATTGCCCTTTTCCAACCCAAAACCAAATTGTATGCTACAGTTCCCCTTTCGTCACAATTACCCTCTATCCTGACTTTAATTTTTGGATGTTTCTTCATATACTGGGCAATTTTGTCGAGAACAGCTGGTACATTTTGCTTTATTCCCCATTTGTCTATGTTAGTTAAGTTGTATTTATTAAAGTTGAAATGAATATCTTGAAATATGGATTTTAGCTGTTGTTGGTTAATAGATGTGGTTTGAGGCTTTACACTACTTGTAACGGGTTTTTCTACTTTAACTTGTTTAGGAGCAGTTTTTACACAACTTTTATGCATACACATACATCCGCTTGTTATAAATGCCGTTGCAGCGATGGCCGAAACAATAGCGCCTGTCTTTTTAATAATCATTTTCTCACCTCCAAATTATTTTATTAATACAAAATGATCCCTTCTGTTTTTGGCCCATGCATACTCGTTATGAGCTGGATCGAGTGGTCTGCTCTTTCCGTAGGATATTATTGAAATTCTATCTGGGCTAATACCTTTTGAAACAAGATAGCTTTTGGCCGCTATAGCCCTTTTCTCTCCCAAAGCCAGGTTGTATTCTATCGTTCCCCTTTCGTCACAATTACCTTCGACTCTAAGCTTTACATTAGGGTGTTTTTTTAAAAAGCTTGCAATTCTATCCAATATCTCAGACGGGTTTTCATTTATGCCATATTCGTTTATTGGTTGTATACGATAGCTATTAAATTTAAAGTTAATGTCTGATGCTATTTGTGAAAATTGTTCCTTTAGCTCAGATAGGCTTAAGTTTTCATTTAACGTATTAACTTTCGGATATTTCAATGTTGTAGATGAAGTCTGTGGATTAGACACGTTTTCAGCAATAGGAGTTCGTGCATTACTATTAGCGCTTTTTACATATTTGGTAGATGAACAATTCCAAAGAAAAACAGCCATTGAAAACATTAAAACAAGACTTAAAAGTTTCTTCATTACCCTCTCCTTTTTCATTGCAATTTAGAGCTCACGCTAAGTCCATTATACATCAACCACGTTTCCATTGCAATAGAGACATGGCCATTGTCGGCGTTAACTACATATATCACATTTTTATTACCAATCCTACCAGTTAAAACAATATAACGAGAATCATATGACCAACTTGGTGAGTCTAAGCTATAGCCTTCCATCAATACCTTATCATTGGAACCATCTATATTCATGATTTTTAGGTAAGAGACTCCATTTTCAAGAGAAATGTAAGCTATTTTTTTGCCATCAGGTGAAATATCTGGCGACGAATTATATTTACCTTGAAAAGTTAGTCTTTTAGCACTTGATATAATGTTTAAGTTCTTTATATAAATCTGCGGACTACCATCCCTATTCGACACAAAAACCATTTTAGAAAAGTCAGGCGTAAAAGATGGTGACACATTAATATATGGATTATTGGTAAGTTTCCTTAATACCCTACCTCTTTGGTTTATCACATAGATGTTTGTACTTCCATATCGGTTAAAAGATATTGCAAAATTATTCATATATCTAACAGCAGCAATGCTTAAATTAGAAGCATTAAACAATCTTATCAATCTTCCGCTAAATATGTTGAACAAAAACACTGCTGGTTTTCCATATCTATAAGACAAAAACGTAATCTCATCGCTGTCAACCCATTTTGGGAGCATATTAAAAGTATGCCAATTGGTTATCCTGACAGCATTTTGTCCATTAAAATCACAAATGTAAATATCGCTAGTTTTGCCATTTCCCATTGCAAAAACTATTTTACTTTCAAAAGGACCATAAGTTCCTGTCACATATCCCATCAATATATCAACGATTTTATCTGCCATCCAATCTATAGAGTACCTATTTGTGACAAATGTTCTATCAGTCACTGTCATATTTCTAAGCACATCGGTCATTTTAAGATTAACATATATATTTTTGCCTTCAATCACTGCGTTTCCATAGATTACATAATCCAATTTATCCAACCTTGCTATACCATCTACAACGCTTGAAGGTGCTTCATAAGAGAAGTGCTGGGTTTGATCTGCAACAAAGAGACCTGAGATTTTTAAGTCTCTGTTAATGGTTCTTAATAGTTCCCTTGAAACAAATTTTGGTGTGTTTTTAACAAAACCCCAAAGTCCCACCTTTATTGGCTTATATTTCGGATTTGATATTGTAATCTCAAACGTCGCCCCAAATGAAAATCTTGACCCAAAAAGTAGAAATAACATAAACAATGAAGTAACAAGTAATTTTTTCATCTCTTCTCCCTACTGTCAAAGGTAATTATGAAATCAACCACTCCACCGTTAAGTATTTCCTTCGGTGGTGAAGGAAAAGGTTCACTACTTTTAATAGCATCAATTACCGTTCCATCAAAATAGGCATTGCCTGAACTTCTTATCATACATAGATTAATCAAATTTCCTCTATAATCAAGTTTTATTTCTACCTTTGCAA
>JALVTR010000131.1 GCA_027035885.1 Desulfurellales bacterium | reverse complement strand
ATTGATTGGTGGATAAGAATGGCCTTAAAAAAGAAAGTAAATTGGTAGAATGGATAAAATCTATAATAATAGCTTTCATAATAGCTATGTTCATACGGGCTTTTTTTGTCGAAGCCTTCAAAATTCCATCTGCATCAATGGAGCCAACACTTTTGATTGGAGACCATGTCTTGGCAAACAGATTTATATACGGGATTAGAATACCCATATCTGGCAAGATAATTATACCAATAAGCCATCCAAAAGACGGTGATGTCGTAATCTTTAGATGGCCAAAGAATAGAAGCATTTACTTCATTAAACGGTGTGAGGGTGTACCTGGAGATGTACTTGAGATGAAAAATAAGGTACTGTATAGGAATGGAAAAAAGGTGATAGAGCCATATGTGATTCACACGGATCCTCATATATACCCAAGAGACACAGATATCCCTATGTTTAAAACACTTTGGGGCTCACGTGACAATTGGGGACCAGTTAAAGTCCCACCACATGAGTACTTCATGATGGGAGATAACAGAGATAACTCATACGACTCAAGATACTGGGGGTTTGTTCCTGAAAACGATATTGTTGGTAAAGCTTTTATAATTTATGGATCTTGGACATTTCATCCGTTTAAAATAAGGTTTAATAGGTTTTTTAAACTTATACACTAAACAATGAGACAAAACCTCAACTTGCCAAACACTATAACTATATCAAGGATGCTACTTGCAATGCCAATTGCAATAATGCTAATAAAAAATCAATACAAATGGGCTGTTTGTTTGTTTTTGATAGCATCAGCAAGTGACATTATTGATGGCTTTTTAGCCAGAAAATTAAACCAACAGACAAAATTAGGTTCGGTTCTCGATCCTTTAGCAGACAAGATATTAATAAACTACACATTCGTAATACTCACGGCTCATGGTTATATACCTATTTTACTGTTTGCCGTTGTGCTATCCAAAGACATCATTTTAGTTTCGGGGAGCACAATAGAAATTTTATCATTAAAAGACCTAAGACAGATAAAAATTAAGGCATCCATATTTGGCAAAATTTCAACATTCTTTCAGATAATGGTAATAGTTCTTGTGTTCCTAAAAATTTTTAAAGTCTATTCCAATAAATTTACGTTCTCCTTTTTTACCTATTCAACAATTATCCTTACAATTCTCGCATTGTTCAGTTATATAAACGAATACCAAAGGAGAAACCAAATAAATGGAGGTTAGAAATGCTAAATCTAAAACCCAATATTGGCGGGATTGACAGAGAAATTAGGCTTGCTGGAGGGTCTCTGTTGACATTAATTGGTTGTTTAACAAAAAATAAACTGATAAAAGCAGCTGGCTGTACCTTTTTGATTACAGGTATAACGAGAAAATGCGTCTTTTATGATTTGCTTAAACTCAACACAAACAAAACAGTTGAGAAAAACTATTAATTTTAGTATAACTTTTGAGCATAAAAATGGAGGTTTAAAATGGCAAGAAGATGTGAAATTTGCGGTAAAAAAGCATTGGTGGGATATAAGGTAAGTCATTCCCATATTAGAACAAAGAGAAAATGGTATCCCAACATCCAAAAGGTTAAGGTCTATGTTGATGGTAAAGTAAAGAGGATGTATGTTTGCACCCAGTGTCTAAGGGCAAACAAAGTTCAGAAAGCTGCTCATTAAACCTTAATTTTTCTATCGAAAAAAGGATTTTTGGTGGTTGCCGATAGTGGAATACCGTAGGCTCCACCAATTTTTTCTTTAAAATAGCCAATCTCTTTTGCCGCTTGGCCCAGTGATATCATAATTCTATTGTCGATGCCAAAAATAGAGGCAAGCTTAACTACACTACCTATTGCAATACCGGCATCTGTGGCGGATACAGTACATACGCCTCCTTTTTTAATACATTCATCACATCCAGAAAATCCACAGAAACCACAGTCAAACCTATGGTAAAACAGTTTAAATCCAATTAAAATAATATAATCAATATTTCCGCAGTTAATTGCATCCCTTTTGTAAAATGTTAGGTTTGTTCTTTCTGTAATCTCAGTCATCTTCTTAAAAATCTTCAATTTTACCTCATTGTCCGTTATAAGATCAATAATTACATCATCCCTTCCTACACTTTTAGGTGCAGTTATGGCATCTGCAATTAAAATTTTGGAAACGATATTCAGGGCATCATTAATCAGATTTTTCACCTTCCATCCTCCTCTGTATGTATGCTCTCAGTTTTAGAAGTGCTTTTGTTTTAATTTGAGATACTCTCGATTCCGTTTTTCCTATTGCAGAAGCAATCTCTTTCATATTAAAATCCTCATAATAATAAAGGCTTAAAACCGTAAGTTCCATATTACTTAAAGTTTTTAGAGATTCTTCTATAAAATTTTGAAGCTCATCTTCCTCTAAAGCATCAAGAGGGCTTTTTATTGACTTGTTTTCAATTGTTTCTATAAGTATAGCTCCAGTATCAGCAATAGTTTCATCTATACTCATCATTGTTGCATTGGATTGTTTTAGTAACAGACTATTGAACTCCTCTAAATCCATACCTGCACGTTTTGCTACCTCTTCATCTGATGGATTAAAATCTCCCTCTTCCATAAAATCTTTATATGCAGAATGAATCTTTTTTAGCTTATCTCTTGAATATCGGGAAACAGTATCAACACTTCTTAGTTTATCAAGAATAGCACCTTTAATTTTAGTGTTCGCGTAAGATTTAAACTCAGAGATACTTTTAGTTTCATCCCAATTATCTAATGCCTTCAACAAGCCAACAACCCCAACTTGAACAAAATCATCTTCATCGTAGCTTTCGGGCATCCTAACAACTAACTTTTTTACTATCTGCCTTATTTTTGGATAATAAGCTTCTATGATTTCTTCTTTGTTCATGCTGTTTGTTTAGAGCCCTCGTTTTGAGCTTCTTTTTCCATTTCACTTTTTTCAGGTTGCTCTTTATCACTCTTTATTTCTTCCATGCTTCCGTCGGTTTTAATAAAATTTATATAGTAAAAATTTACTGCCGCTGCCGTTATTAAGCCGAATAGGTAAAAGGACACTACTGTGAAAAAGGTTTTTATAAAAGCATCAAAGAAACTCACACCTTTGTATGTAAAAATCAGTGTACAAACAGCCGTTGCTACAAGTGCATAAAAGGAAGAAATCCATTTGGGATCAACTAATATGTTATCTTTATCCACTTACTCCTCCAGCAACTTCAATAACTCTTCTTCGTTAATAATTTTTACACCAAACTTTTTAGCCTTGCTCAGCTTAGACCCCGGATTCTCGCCAACCACCAAATAGTCGAGATTTTTGCTAACACTATTTCTTACAATGCCGCCCTTTTTTTCCACAAGCTCCTTAAAGTGCTCTCTAGGTTTTGCCAGTGTACCTGTGAAAACAAAGCTTTTACCAGAAACCTTTGATTGTTCTTTTTTTCCATTTTCAAAATGAATACCGTATGATAACAACTTGTCTATTGTTTCTATGTTCCTGCTCTCCGAGAAAAAGGAAACTACGCTATCTGAAATTTCCTCGCCAATTCCATCTATACTTAAAAGATCTTCTCTTGTAGCCTTTTTCAAATTTTCCAAACTATCAAACCTCTCAGCCAACAATTTAGCCACATATTCCCCGACATGTCTAATACCCAATGCATAGATGAATTTAGCAAATGTTGTGCCTTTTGATTTCTCAATTGCAGTAAGTAAGTTTTCCGCTAATTGCTCTCCGACTCTATCCAAATCCATCAGAGTTTCTTTGTCCAATTTGTATATATCGCTCACATCACTGACAATCCATTTATCAACCAACTGTTCAACTATTTTATTACCAAAACCGTCAATATTCATAGCTTTTCTCGAAACAAAGTGTTTAATGGATTCCTTCAACACACTTGGGCAGTTGATATTGGAGCATCTGTAGTATGCACCATCTTTGACCACCTTAGACCCGCAGACAGGACACCTATCCGGCATTTTAAAATGCCTTTGTGTACCATCTCGTAGGTCTTTTACAGGTTTCACTACTTCAGGTATTACATCACCAGCACGCTGGACAAATACTACATCTCCTATCATTATGTTTTTCTTTTCTATCTCGTCCATTGTATACAAACTAGCACGTGATACCAAAGCGCCTCCAATATTTACAGGCCTTAAAATTGCAACAGGTGTAAGTATACCTGTTCTTCCCACATTAACCTGTATATCCAAAATTTTTGTTGTTGCTTGCTCAGCTGGGAATTTAAATGCTATAGCCCACCTTGGAGACTTGGTTGTAAAACCCAGTTTTTCTTGAAAATCAAACCTATTGATCTTTATAACTACCCCGTCCAATTCATAAGGTAAAGAATCCCTAATTTTTTCAAGTTCTTTTTTATACTCTATAGTCTCATTAATACCATGAGCCAACTTATTGTATTTGCTTGTTGGAAAACCCATCTTCCTCAAAACCTCTAAAGCTTCGTATTGGGTTGATATTTTCATACTAAAGCCATCAATTTGTCTTATATAATACATTATCATAATGAGATTTCTTTTAGCGGTTTCTTTAGGGTCCAATTGCCTGATAGATCCTGCAGCAGCATTTCTTGGATTTGCAAAAGGCTGTGAGCCACTTTTTATTCTTTCATCGTTTATTCTATTAAATTCATCTTTTGTCAATAGGACTTCTCCCTGAACATCAATATAGTTTGGAGGATTGTCTTTAGACAAGATTAAAGGTACATTTTTTATTGTTCTAACATTTTGTGTTACATCTTCACCTACAAAACCATCTCCCCTCGTTGATGCAACCTTAAGTTTTCCATCTTCGTAAATCAAATCTATTGATAAACCGTCAAATTTAGGTTCTACACTGTAATCAATAGCCTCACTTTGAGGAACACCCAAGAACCTCTTTACCTTGAGGTCAAACTCCTTAATATCGCTTTCGCTGAAGCCATCATCAAGTGAAAACATGGGTATCTTATGTTCAACTTTCTCAAATTTATTTAAAGGTTTTCCTCCAACTTTAACTGTAGGTGAGTTTTCATCATAAAATTCAGGAAACTTATTCTCAAGCTCTTTTAGTTCTGTTAGTAAATTATCGTATTCTGAATCTGATATTATAGGGTCATCTAAAACATAATACCTATAGTTGTGATAATGCAACGCTTTTCTTAACTCATCTATTTTCTTTTTAACCTCATTTTTTGTCATGTTTACCTCCAATAGCGTAACTCAAATTGTTTACCATCAAATACTACATAGCTAAAATTTGAAAAAAATTCCCCTGTATTTAAATATAGTCCTTTGTCGATTTTTTTAAACGTTGAATTATGAGTATGGCCTAATATGACAACATCTACACCATTATACATCAATTTTTCTGAAAAATCCTCAAACGCCTTTTCTGTTCCCCTATAATGTTTTGACTTTAAGTTCTCCTTACTGACTTTAGACGCCAACTTAGATAAACATAGGAGCCTATCAGGCGGGATTGTGTTTATAAATGTAAGCACGAATTTATTCTTTAACATTG
>JALVTR010000130.1 GCA_027035885.1 Desulfurellales bacterium | reverse complement strand
CGCTCTCTTTAGCTCTTCTAACGACGATATTACTGTTCAGCTTGTCAAAATCAAATGCGTGCATCGGCTGACCGAAAGCCATCAAAACGTAATTCGTTATATCAACGATGTTATTTATTGTCCTTATACCACTCTTCAAAAGCCTCATTCTCATGAAAAATGGCGCGGGTTTGACTTTAACCTCCGCCAAATACAGCGAATATCTCGGACAGTTCTCGTAATCCTTTATCTCAACATCAATGAAATCATCGATTTTCTTATCAATAACAGAGTAATCGCTTGCGGGCAGTCTAATCTCTCTACCCGACAAAGCCTTAACATCCCTCGATATACCCAAAACACTCAAGGCATCTGCCCTGTTCGGCGTAATCTCAAGCTCTATCACATAGTCGTCAAATTCCTCAATTTCGCTTAAAGACTGGCCATTTTTAAAAGAGGTATCAAGTCTCAAAAGCTCACTTGAACTATCCTCTAACCCCAACTCTTCAGCTGATAAAAACATACCTTCACTTGTATATTCACCAAATTTTCTTTTATCTATCACCCTATCACCAAGTTTGCCACCCGCAAGTATGACGGGAAATTTCTCGCCAACCTTAACACTACTGTCCGCCGTAACAATGCTTACAGCTTTTTCCCCAATATCAGTTTCGCACACAAGTAGATTATCAGACTTTTTTAAGCTCTTTACTTCACCAACCACGCCACCAAATGTCTCTATTTTTTCAACACTGTCTACCTCAAGCCCGGCCATTGTGAGCTTATCAGCAAGCTCTTTAGCATTCCAGTCAATATCAACAAACTCCTTTAGCCATCTATAAGAAAACCTCATAGCAACCTTCCTTTAGCAAAAGAAAATTGCTCTAAAAACCTCAAGTCATTTTCAAAAAACAACTTTATGTTATCAATTCCATACTTTAGCATAGCAAACCTCTCAACGCCAAGACCAAAGGCAAATCCTGTGTATTTTTCAGGGTCATAATCACAGTTTTTCAAAACATTTGAGTGAACCATGCCACAACCCAAAACTTCCAAGTATCCCGTATTTGAGCATACTCTACAGCCTTTGCCACCACAGATTATGCAACCAATATCAACCTCTGCTGATGGTTCGGTAAATGGGAAATAGCTCGGCCTAAATCTCACAGGCACATCACCAAAAAACAACCTCAAAAACTCACTCAAAACACCTTTAAGATCAGAAAAATGAATATCTTTATCAACCAACAAACCCTCTATTTGGTGGAACATTGGAGAATGTGTAATGTCAGAATCGCGCCTGTACACTCTACCAGGCGATATAAACATTACAGGAGGCTCTTGCCTTTTCATCACCCTAATCTGTGTTGGTGACGTATGAGTTCTCAAGACCACATTGTCATTAACATAAAACGTGTCTTGCATATCGCGCGCCGGATGCTCTTTAGGTATATTCAAAAGCTCAAAGTTGAAAATGTCAAGCTCAATCTCAGGTCCAACTTCAACACCAAAACCCATTGACCTGAATATATCCTCAATTTCCATTATCGTCTTTGTTATAGGATGTAAACCACCAAAATTGGCATTTCTTGCCGGAAGAGTGATATCAATTGTTTCACTTTCTATAGACTCTTGTTTCGCTCTCTCAAACAATTCCTTTGATTTTTCATCTAAGAGCTTTTCAAAGCAATCTTTTACTTCATTAATCTTCTTACCAAACTCCTTTTTTTCATCAGGTGATAGATCTTTTAAATTCTTAAACAGGGATGTTACCCTACCCTTTTTTCCCAAATAAGAAGCTTTAAGTTGTTTTAAGGCTTCAGAATCTTTTACCTTTTCTAATTTTTCCTCAAATTCTTTTTTTATCCTGTCCATCGAAGAACCCCTTTAAAATTAAAAGCGCGAAAAAATGCTTTTTAATAGCATTTTCCCGCGCCATTCAGCCCTTAATCTAATTTAGTATTCTCAAGCTTTCACCGATTCAACAATCTTTTTAAAGCTTTCAGGCTCCCTTATTGCCAACTCACTCAAGACTTTTCTGTTCAAATCAATGCCTTTTTCTTTCAACAGATGCATAAATTTACTATAGCTTAGACCATATTCCCTTACAGCGGCATTGATACGGGCAATCCATAGTTTCCTAAACTCCCTCTTCCTAATCTTTCTATCCCTGTATGCGTATGCAAGCGCTCTTCTAACACTCTCCTCTGCATTCTTATACGTTGAATGCCTTCTTTGATAGTATCCTTTCGCCAATTTCAAAATTTTTTTATGCCTTCTCCTTCGTATATATCCCGTTTTAACTCTCATTTTTCCTCCTTAGCTCCAAGGCATCAAAATCTTCAAATTGTAATGCATCCTTCCACTTTTCACATACTCTAATTTTCTCAAGTTTCTTTTTCTCTTTCTTGGCTTATCGAACAACAAGTGGCTCTTTCCGCCTCTTGCGTGTTTAAATGCATCTTTTGCTGTCTTCTTATAAAACCTTTTAGCGGCCGCTCTTCTCGTCTTAAGCTTCATCACATCCTCCTATTTTGCAGGTACAAACGTTACTGTCACCCTTCTGCCTTGATAGTCTATCTTTCCCTCTATATTTCCCAACGACTCAAGGTCTAATTTTAACCTTTCTATCAGTTCTTCGACCAATTCCCTTTTTTCTCTTTCTCTACCACGCAAAAAGATATTGAATTTTATTCTATTCCCATCTTCCAAAAAACTCTTGGCCAATTTTAATTTAGTTTGATAATCATTATCCGCTATCCTCGGTCTAAGCTTAAGCTCCTTCACCTTAATTGTTTTCTGAGACTTTTTACTCTTTTGTTGCTTCTTTTGCTTGTCATAGTTGTATTTGCCATAGTCCATTATTCGGCATACGATTGGAGTACTATTCGGACTCACAGCAACCAAATCCAAACCAGCATTCTGAGCCTTTTGCAAAGCCTCTCTGAAACCAACTACACCAACTTGCTTTCCGCTTTCATCAATAAGCCTAACCTTATCCGCCCTAATATTCTCATTTATAGGCGGAAGCTCCTTCTTTCTAAAATCTCCTCTTATAGCATCACCTCCTGCTTTCAACTTCCTCGTTTAATTTTTTAACGATAGAATCTATATACATACAGCCCAGATCGCCTTCATTTCTTCTTCTCACAGCCACCGTTTTAGACTCAACCTCTTTATCACCTACAATAAGAATATAAGGAACTTTATCAGTTTCTGCAAATCTAATTTTTTTACCTAACGTCTCGTTTCTATACTCCATCTCAACCCTGAAGCCCATATCTTTTAGCTCTTCATAAACACTTTCTGCATACTCCTCATGTTTTACAGAAACGGGTACAACACGCGCCTGAACAGGTGCTATCCAAAGCGGAAAATCACCTTCGTAATTCTCTATTAAAATAGCTATAAACCTCTCAATAGAGCCTAGTATAACCCTGTGAACCATCACAGGCTGTTTTTCCTTTCCATCCTCATCAACATAAGTCAAGTTAAACCTATCAGGAAGTGTAAAATCGCACTGAATTGTTGCACATTGCCATTTTCTACCTATAGCATCTTTAAGCTTAACATCGATTTTTGGCCCATAAAACGCGCCATCGCCCTCGTTTATATCATACCTCCTACCCGTATTTTCTAAAGCATTAATCAACGCACTCGTTGCCAACTCCCACTGCTCATCAGTTCCTATGGAATTCTCAGGCCTTGTTGAAATCTCGAGCTCATAATCAAAACTAAAAATACTCATAACATCTTGGACAAAGTCCAAAACGCCAATTATTTCATCGTTCAACTGGTCCGGCCTACAAAATATATGGGCATCGTCCTGCGTAAACTCACGAACCCTTAACAAACCATGCAGAACACCACTCTTTTCGTGCCTGTGAACAACACCCAGCTCAAAATATCTCTTTGGAAGCTCTTTGTAACTCCTCTTTTTAGATTTGTAAACTTCAATATGCCCCAGGCAGTTCATCGGTTTTATACCAAAACCCTGGCCATCAATTTCCGTAAAGTACATATTCTCCCTGTAGTGGTCATAATGTCCGCTTCTCTTCCAAAGGTCGGTTCTCAAAATCTCAGGACCTTTAACAAACTCATATCCCCTCTTCAAGTGTTCTTTTCTTTCAAATTCCTCAATCAAATACCTCAACATTGCGCCCTTAGGGTGCCAAATAATCAAACCAGGGCCCACTTCGTCATTTATGTTAAACAAATCCAATCGTTTGCCTAACTTTCTATGATCTCTCTTTTTCACCTCTTCCAAAAACTTTAAGTACTTGCCTAAATCCTCTTTCGTTGCAAATGCCGTCCCGTATATGCGCTGAAGCATCGGCCTATTTTCATCGCCCTTAAAATAAGCACCGGCAACGTTCAATAGCTTAAAATATTTTAAATATCCCGTTGAAGGAATGTGAGGTCCTCTACATAGATCAACAAAATCACCCTGTTTGTAAAAAGAAACAATGTTATCTTCTATGTCGTTTAAAATCTCAACCTTGTATTCATCGCCTTTCTCTTTAAAAAACTTCAAAGCCTCTTCCTTTGGCAGCTCTTGGCGTTCAAACTTATAATTCGCACCAACAATTTTCTTCATTTCTTTTTCTATCTTTTTAAGGTCATCCTCCGTAAGCGTCTTACCTACATCCATATCATAGTAAAAGCCATTCTCTATTGACGGACCTACGGCAAACTTTGCGCTACCAAACACGTGCTGAACGGCTTGAGCCATGATGTGTGCGGCTGAGTGCCTTAAAATCTCCAAACCCTCATCCGAGTTTATATCTATAAATTCAACTTCTTTATCCCTATCTAAACTCGTATCAAGGTCAATAAATTTTCCACCAATCTTCGCCGCTATTACAGTCCTTAGTTTATTCTTTCTCACATAATCCAATAGATTCTCACCCTTTGGTAATTTCATTATCCCGCTCCAAAAATAAAAATGGTGGGCGCAAGTGGTTTCGAACCACTGACCTCTTGCGCGTCAAGCAAGCGCTCTCCCCCTGAGCTATGCGCCCACTCCAAAACTGCCGTTTTAGTTATCATTTTCAACGTTTTTTGTCAAGATGAATGTACGGCTGTTTTTTAAAAAACTTAAATTTCTCGTTAAATTCTCTATACCTGCAACATAGAGATAAACAATGTAGGAAAAAGAACAGAAAAAAATTCTAAAATCTCTTTTCAATAGACAAGATAAAGTATATAGATTGCGTCCACTTCTCTTAGCTTTAACTATTTTACAAATATTCTAAATAAAAGGAACTCAACATAAGAAAAAATGACCTCATAGGGATAAAAAACAAAAGAAGTTCCATAAAAATCCATATGCAACCTACATACTTAGTCATGACCAAAATCGTCGGTAAAATATACACACGCAAATTCCCCTTATATTAAAGCTACAATAAACTCCCCACCGAAAGGGCTTATGAATTCCCCACCTTTTTGGTAGCATACCCTCATCTTTTAAATCTGTTAAAAGAGAGAGGGTAAATAAAATTGTTGGGGGTTTGTATGTATGGAAATGCTAAACTAAATTCACATAGCAGCTTAAAAATAAAATTCCCTGTATAATCCTCCTGAAAAATAGAGGGAG
>JALVTR010000129.1 GCA_027035885.1 Desulfurellales bacterium | reverse complement strand
AGATAGAGTTTGTAAATAGTGCGTTTACAAAAACTTTTGGATATGAAATTAAGGAAGTATTTGGTAAAACGCCGTTTTATTTTGTCGATGGTAATAGAGATGGTTGTAAAGATAATTCGACAATAAAACACGCTTTGAAAAATGGCTCTGTTAGATTTGATACTTCGATTAGGTCTAAATCTGGTGAAGTTAAATATTTTGATGTATCGATTGCATCAATTAGAAGAAAAGATGGTGAAGTAAAATTTGTTGGTTTAATGCATGATATTACTCATGGAAAAATACAGAGCAGAAAAATAGAGCAACTTAATAGGCTCTATAAAACGCTATTTTATTTGAATGAGACATTAATATCTGCTGAGAACGAGAGTGATATATTTAAGGATGTTTGTAGTATTGCTGTTGATTACTTGGGTGTCAGTGTATCTTTTCTTATATTCAATGACGGCGGTAAGTGGAAACTATCTAATACGGTAATCTCTGATGATAAATTTGAACCGTTTGTAAGAGATTTAAAGGATAAGTTAGCCCAATTACCAGAGAACATTGATTATTTGCCTTTTATAAGGGCTTTTAAGACGGGTAATGTCAAGTTGGTTGATGATATGGTTAAGGATAAAAGAACCCAACCATTTACAAATCAAATAAGGGATTATAAGTTTAGGAAGTGTTTTGCTTTGCCTATTTGTGTAAAAGATAGAAGAATAGCCATTTTGGTTTCTGTATTTACAGAAGATATAATTTTTGATAAGGAATTCGTTGCTTTGTTGAGACAGATAAAGGATGACCTTTCCGTTTCCATTAACGTTATAATTGATAGAAGATGGAATAAGCTTATAAGTTTGGCTATGCAGAAAGGTTTTTCCTATGTTATTATAATGGATAAAGATTTTAGAATTATTTACATGAATGAAGCTGCTATGAAGATGCATGGTTTTGTGAAAGAGGAGATAATAGGTAAAAAGCACTCTGTTTTTTCAAGTGGACTTCATGATTATACTTTTGTAAGAAGATTTATGAAAGCAATGAAGCATAGTGAAACGTTCAGCGATGTTTTTAGTTACAGGACAAAAGATGGCAGAGTGGTGTATGGGTATACCACAATTATCCCATTCAAAGAGGATGGAGTTAAATATTATATTGCCGTTGGTAAGGATATTACAAAAGAAACCAACCTTCAAAAGAGACTTGCCTACCTTTATAATTATGACCCACAAACGGGTTTGCCAAATAAGGAAAATTTTATTTCTCAAGCGAGGAATGTTTTAAAGAAAGTAGAACGTGGCAAGATTTTGGCTGTTGCAATTGTTGATATAAGAAATTGCTCATACATTAATCAAGTTTATGGCTATAAGGGTGGTGATGAGATAATTAAGATAACATCCCAAAGAATTAAGGGTTTGATGAGAAATGGTGACTTAGCTGGAAAGCTATCGGGAGATAAATTTGCTTTGGTTTTGTTTGGCTATTCGTCGGATGAGGACGTTTTGATAAATCTCACAAATCTATTAAAGGCATTGAATGAACCTGCAAGAATTAATAATGATGAATTTTCTCCGTCGTATTGCATCGGTGTAAGCTTTTATCCATCTGATGGAAAAGATATTGAGGAACTGCTTACAAAAGCTGAATTTGCTTTGGCTAACGCAAAGCGCGAAGGGGATAACGAGATTGGGTTTTTTAAAAAGAAATCTCAACAAGAAGCTTTAAAAGCTATTGAACTTAAAACCAAACTCAATAATGCTTTCGAAAATAGAGAGTTTGTTTTATTTTATCAACCATATTACGATATAAAAAATGGTAAAATGGCAGGGGCTGAGTCTCTTATTAGATGGAAACATAATGGCAGAATTATAGCTCCAGGTGATTTTATTGAGGTGTTGGAAAATTCAAATCTCATATATGATGTTGAGGAGTATCTAATAAATCAAGCTGTAAAAACCATATCAGAATGCAAAAACAAGATTCCTATATCGGTTAATATATCTGCTAAGAGTTTCAAAAGAGATTATCTTGTTACAACTATTGAACAGGCATTAAAAGAGTATAATATTGATGGGAAATTTTTAACTGTGGAAATTATTGAAAGGGTGTTTTTAGAGAATAGGAACTACACAAAAAATATAATGGGCCAGTTAAAGAGAATGGGCGTGAATATCGCTGTTGATGATTTTGGAACCGGTTATTCTTCTTTGACCTATATTAGGGAATTACCCATTGATATTTTGAAAATAGATATTTCTTTTATTAGGGGAATGATGGAAGATAAAAAAGATTTGAGCCTGGTGAGATTGATAATTAACGTTGCAAAGGAATTTGGCTTTAAGACTGTAGCTGAAGGTGTGGAGACGAATGAGCAATTTGAACTTCTAAAATCTATGAAGTGCGATTACGTACAAGGCTTTCTTTTTAACAGACCTTTGGAGAAAGGAAAGTTCCTATCCCTTTTGGGTTAATCTCTTGTTTTCATATATAAATTTTGTATAATAGTTACATGAAATATACAAATTTGGAAGTTATAGATTTTATTGTTTCAAAATGGAAACCTCGGAAAAATGATAGGGAATTGTTATCTGTTCTTGTTGATTACTTTAAACAAGATGTTATTGTTCTTGGCATTGTAGATTTGATAGCTTTAGCCGATGGTAGAGTAAAGGTTTATTTTGAAAGGTATATTTCCGATAAAATTGTTGACAAAGAGAAGTTAAAAAAAATAGGTATAGTAAGATATTCTGGGGCATTTAAGGAGTCTTTTGAGCAAAGGAAATTACTGATAATAAGAAATTATGCGGATTATAAAGATGCAGAGCCTGTTTGGAGAGAAGTTTCTTTAAAAAGCGTAGTGAATATTCCTATTGAGAGAAATGGGGAAATTTACGGAGTATTACAGCTTGCAAGTTTTAAGCCTTTTGAGGAAATTGAGAATCATATAGACTTTTTAAAATACTGTGCTAACGCTATAGCTTTGGTTTTGTCTGAGTCATTTGATAAATACAAAGTTGAGCTACATAAAAAGACAGAAGACATACACGTTATTTTATCATCTTCTTTAAGGGGTAGCATAAATAAGCCTATAGAGGTGTGGTTAGAAAAAAATTTAAGAAAGGTTTTAAAACTTTCAGGTGCTCAAGTTACTGGATTTATAATGCCTTCCGATAACATATATTGTGTAGTTGATAAGACAGGTAAATTTACAGCATTTTTTGAAGGTATAAACGATAAGGTTAAGGATTGGATTGTTTATAAGCTGTATAAGGCCAAAGTTAGGAGAGCTGTTACATATGAAGAAATTTTAGATAAGTTAAATTTGCCACCCTCTTTGGAAGCTAAAAAACTCGGCGTTGTAAATGGTTTATTTGTTCCTGTTGAATACAGTGGACATATAGTGGCATCTTTTGCTTACGGATACACGAAAGAAATTGAAAACATAAATTACCATAAGCTTTTGCTTAAAAATGTGGGTTTCCACCTTGTAATGGCAATTTTTTCTTTTAAAAGACTTAGAAGATTAAAGGATGTATTGACGAAATCCGAGGAGCAGTTTGTTCGTTCTTTTATGAAAATGTCAGAGCTAAGGGATTCTTATACTCACGGGCATTCTGAGCGTGTTGCTTTTTATGCTAAAAAAATAAGCGAAGCTTTGGGATACGATGAAAAGACGAGCAATAAACTTTACATAGCAGGTCTTATGCACGATATAGGCAAGATTGGCATTCCTGACTCCATCCTATTAAAGCCTGGAAGGCTATCTAAACATGAGTTTGAAATTATAAAATATCATTCGGTGTTTTCTTACGAAATGATGAAGGATATTGACCATCTTAGGCCAATAGCGGACTGTATTAGGCATCATCACGAAAGATGTGACGGAAGTGGCTATCCTGACGGGCTTTTATGTAGTCAAATTGAGCCTTGCGCTAAGATACTTGCTATAGCTGACGTGTTTGATGCATTAACGAGCGAGAGAATTTATAGAGGCAGAAGAAAATATTTTCCTGTTGATGCCATAGAAATAATGAATGAAATAGAGTTAGACAAATCTATGTTTAATAAGGTCAAAGATGTTTTAGTCGATGCATATTTGTTAGAAAGCTCTAATGGATTTAATCTGCCAAAGGTAAAGGATATAGAAAAAGAGAGAGCTAACATATTCTTTAAGGATTATTTAACGGGAACGGATAGGTTTGTTATTTTTTCTGAGTATGTTAAACATAAAATAGAAAGGAAGGAAAACTTTTATCTTTTTGGTCTGGATATAATTGGTTTGGGTTATATAAACTACAAATACGGTGCTGGATATGGAAATAAAGTGATAGAGACTTTATCTGAAGAATTGATGAAGAGTCCTTATCTGCTTAGAATTATGCGTTCTGGTGCAGATTCTTTTATATGTTTGTGTCCTGTTGATGACATAAATCACTTTTACTCATTTATTGAGAGTGTTGAAAAGAATCTTAAGAGCAGATTTTTGAATAGCGAGCGGGATTTTGAAAGATTCTCAAATGGTTTGCTTTACAAGACGCATGTGTTGTATTCAGAAGAAGGCAATACTCTTGAAGATTTACTTTATGCATTGAGAATGAAGTTAAAGAAACTAAAGTTTATTGCTTATAATTTAGATTTTAAATAGCATTTGAATGAAAGTTCTTTTTTTTATATACTTTTTATGACAATTAAAGGGAGGTTTTGTTATGGATTTGAAGTCACTAAAGGACTTGATGCGTTTTGTTGAAAAGAGTCAATTTGTAGAATTTGAATACAAAGATGATGAAATGCATATAATTTTAAAAAAGAAAGAGGCGTTCATTGGCGATAGTATTGTTGCGCAAGCCCCTCAACCTGTAGTAGTTGAGACAAGTGTGCAAAAGCAGCAATTAACTGATAAGGGTGTTGAAGAAAAAAAGGAAAATAATGAGAAGAGATTAGAAGGACTTGTGGAGATCAGGTCTCCAATGGTTGCAACGTTTTACAGAGCCTCGTCCCCTACGTCACCCCCTTATGTTGAGGTTGGAGATGAAGTTAAGAAAGGGGCAACCCTGTGTATTTTGGAAGCGATGAAGATAATGAATGAATTGGAAGCCGAATTTCCTTGTAAAATTGAGCAGATATTGGTCGAAAATGGTCAAAAGGTTGAATTTGACCAGCCTTTATTCCTTGTTAAGAGGTTGGATTGATGTTTAAGAAAATTCTCATTGCAAATAGGGGAGAAATAGCCGTTAGAATTATAAGGGCCGCTAAAGAATTGGGCATACGAACTGTTGCTGTCTATTCGACAGAGGATAGAGACTCTATGCATGTAAA
Source organism: Desulfurellales bacterium (assembly GCA_027035885.1). Taxonomy (GTDB): domain Bacteria; phylum Campylobacterota_A; class Desulfurellia; order Desulfurellales; family Hippeaceae; genus Hippea. Next base: position 20,226 of record JALVTR010000129.1, on the reverse strand, counting down.
ATTAGCCGATGAAGCGATTTGTATAGGACCTGCTGAGTCAAAAAAAAGCTATTTGCACCTTTTCAATATCGCTCAAGCTATAGCTAACTCTGGGTGTGATGCCGTTCATCCTGGATACGGCTTTTTGTCTGAAAACCCTAATTTTGTTAGGATTTGTGATGATTTAGGTGTTAAATTTATAGGGCCTGATGCAGAAACTATGGAAAGATTGGCGGATAAAGCCAAAGTTAAAGCTATACTGGATGAAAACGGTATACCTACAGTTCCTGGTAGCAGTGGGTCAATAGGTGATGATGGTAACTTGGTTAAAGTTGCAAATAAGGTCGGTTACCCATTGTTGCTAAAGGCATCATGGGGAGGCGGCGGTAAGGGTATGAGGGTTGTAAGGAGTGAAAGCGAGTTAATTGACTCTTATCGTGCAGCAAAACTTGAAGCCAAAGCTTCTTTTGGCAGAGACGATATTTATATCGAGAAATTTATAGAGTATCCAAGACATATAGAGGTTCAAATTATAGCTGATGAGTTTGGAAATATTGTTCATATCGGTGAAAGGGACTGTACGCTTCAAAGAAGGCATCAAAAACTATTGGAGGAATCGCCATCTCCAGTTTTAAAAGAGTACACAAGAAAAAAGTTACACCGTACGGCTGTTGAAGCGGCCAAGGTTTTAGGATACAAAAATGCAGGAACGATGGAATTTTTATTTGACGGCGAAGATTTTTATTTTATTGAGATAAATACACGTATACAGGTTGAACATCCGGTGAGCGAAATGTGCTATGGCATAGATTTGATTAAGGAGCAAATTAATATTTCTGCAGGGTATGAGTTGAGCTTTATACAATCAGCATTAGAACCAGAATTTCACGTGATTGAGTGTAGAATAAATGCCGAAGACCCTGATAAGTTCTATCCGTTTCCCGGTGTTATAAAAGGTCTTTATATGCCGGGAGGCCCTGGTGTAAGGGTAGATACTGCTGTCGCTTGCGGCACTAAAATCTCACCATATTATGATTCCATGATAGCAAAACTTATAGTTAGAGGTAACAGTAGAGAGGAAGCCCGCAGAAGGATGTTAAGATGCTTAGATGAGTTTGTCATAGAGGGCGTAAAGACTACAATACCCTTTTTTCAAAAATTGCTTACCACTAATGATTTTATAAATAACAATTACGATACAAATTTTATAGATAAAAAGTTTTTAGGTTCTACTTAAGTCTCGATTACTATTAGCTCTTTTTTCTCTAAAGCTCTATTTAAAGCATCCCAGCTGCGTTGAGCAAAACTTTCCGGGGTGTCGTTTATTTTTGAGAATGTTAATCCGTACTTAGGTTTTATCTCTAAAGAGCACTTTTCATCTCCTAAATCTTCAAATTTGTTTGTGATTTTTTCACAAAAGAGAACAGTATCGTCTCCTAAAAAAACGCGTGTTAAGATGCAAAATATACCCTCACCACAGTGAAAAAGTATATCACTTCGCCTGCAAATTTTCTTGAGTTTTTCTGCAATAACTTTATCTATTAAACTTTGGTTTATGTCTTTACAGTTAGATCTGACACTGTGATCTTTAAGACAGTCAAATACGATGAAACTATAGTTTTCCTCGTACCTTTCGTGTTGTAAAAGTATGTGATTCATCAAAAAATAAAGCGCAGTTTTGTTGTATAGCTGTGTATTTTGGTCTATTAAATCCCTTTCAATCTTTTCTAAATCTTTTTGTTGAAAAAATTGCATCTCTCACCTCTTCTAATGTTTTTGAAGCCACCCGTTGAGCTTTTTTAGAGCCTTCTAACAATATTTCTTTAACATATTCTTTCTCGTTTAGCAATTCTTCTCTTTTTCCCCTTACTGGCTTAAGTGTGTTGTTTAAATTTTCAATCAATTTTTTCTTGCATTCTACGCATCCTATTGTTGCTTTGGAGCAGGCGTTTTTTATCTCTTCCTGACTTTCTTTCTGTGTAAATATTTTGTGTAGCATAAACACTCCACATTCCTCTGCCACGCCGGGGTCTGTTTTGCGCTTTCTTCTCGGATCTGTGAACATAATCCTGATTTTCTTTGCCGTTTCTTCCTCAGAATCTGATAGGTATATAGCATTGTTATATGATTTGCTCATCTTTCTACCGTCAAGGCCCAATATTTTTGGGACTTTTGTCAAAAGTGGTTGTGGCTCTATAAATACTTTTGTTTGTGTTAAATTATGAAAATGTCTGACCAACTCCCTTGTAAATTCTAAATGTGCAACTTGGTCTAAGCCAACAGGCACATAATGAGCCTTGTAAGCTATGATATCTGCTGCCATTAGGATTGGATAGCCCAAAAATCCGTAATTGGAAGTTTTGGCTTTACCCAATTGGACAATTTGATCTTTGTATGATGGAACTCTCTCAAGCCATCCAACAGGTGTAATCATTGATAGTAATAGGAATAGTTCTGCGTGCTCTTTTACGAGCGATTGTATGAAAAGTGTGTTTTTTTCTGGGCTTAACCCAAAGGCAAGCCAGTCTATGACCATATTTATTGTACTTTCAGGAATATCCCTAGCATCGTCAAAGCCAGTAGTAAGTGCATGCCAGTCTGCCACAAAATAAAACCTATTATAATCTTTTTTTTCGAGATTTATCCAGTTTTGTAATGCACCGTATAGATTTCCCAAATGCAAAATACCTGTTGGCCTCATTCCACTTAAAACAGTTTTTTTCATGTTTAAACCTCACATTGGTAGAATTATTTTAAACGTTGTACCAATACCGATTTCGCTTTCTATATAAAGCTCTCCGCCCAAAATTTCAATAGAATGTTTAGCTAAAGGTAAACCTATTCCCTTTTTAACGGAACCTCCAGACTCAAACGGTTTAAATATGTTTTTAAGGATGTCTTTTGGAATGCCTGGTCCTGTATCTTTTATTATTATTTCAATGGCACTGTCAATTGTTGTTGATTTGCGGATATTAATGGTTAACTTGCCACCATGTTTCATAACTTTTATACAATTGTCTATTATGTTTCTTAGGCTTATCCTCAGTTTGTTTTTATCTGTTCTTATAGGAGAAAGATTTTTCTCTATATCAAGTTCTAATGCTATATTATTTTGCTTTATGTTTTCTTCAAGTTCACTAACTAAGCTCTTTATCAAGTTTTCCAAAGAAATGAAACTCATTTCTATATTTCTTGAGCTCATTTCTAAAAGGTTGTTTATAAGCTCGCTCATATTCTTGCTTTCGTTTTTAATGTATTCTATATATTTTTTCATTTCTTCTAAATTTGCACCTTTTTTTATTTTTTTGTCTAATATTGTTGCTATACCGCCTAAGCTCATTAATGGGTTTCGCAACCTGTGTGCTATGCTCTCAGCTAAATCCAGCATAGCCTTTTCTTTTTCCCTTTTTATGAGCTGGTTGTGCATTTTTTCCATTTCCATAAGCGTTTCTCTAAGTTTTGTATTTTTATTTGTTAGTTTAACATTCAGTTTCTCTATTTCGATTAAATGTTTCTCAAGCCTGTCGCTTAAAATGCCAGTAGGATAAGCTATTATAAAAAATGGGATAATCCTGTATGCAATGTCAGCTAAGTTGTATAATCCAACTCCGTATGAATAGTTAAACAAAATGTAAAATAAAGCCCCAAAAAAAGCGGTGACGGTGGCATTTTTTAAGCCCAGCACGAAAGCAGAAAATGTGATGACAACAAAATATCCTGAGTAAAATGGACTTGAGAAACCACCTGTATTATAAGTGAAGAAGGAGATTGCCATTTGATCGAAAATGAAGGTCATAAGACAAAAGTATTCACATTTGTTCGTTTTTTGTGGGATTGTAAATCTTACGATAAAAAATAAGACGTAAACAAAAATTATTGCATTATATATAAATATTAAATACTCTTTACTTATTGTTGCTATGTAGAGATTGGGGTTGGTTACCCAAAGAATAGCACCTGCCACAGATAGGAGCCTAATAGATAATATCAATAAATTTGTTTTTGTTATGTCTATAAACTGCTTAGTTTTAATCATTAAAAAGCACCCAAAAATTGGACAGAGAGCAACATAAGTTGTATTATAGATTAGTTTTTAAGGTTAACTTTGTCAACTTGTTTGTTTCTTAGGAGTGTTATGGTTATTAGAAAAAGCTCTAAAGCTAAGGTTTCCTGTTCAACATATATAGAAAACTTATCAGCCGCTATAGTATACCTTTTGATTTCCCTAAAAGTGGGAGATAAAGATATAGATGCTAAGATAGACGCATTTAAAGAGAAGGTAAAAAAGATAAAGTATGAAGAAGATACGTCCAAATTAGTGGCCTTTCGTAATACAATAGCTGATTTTGTAATAGAGCATGATGAGTTTGTTCGGAGTAGAAAAGCTGCTTTTGACAACCTTATCTTGAATAATATTAGTTTGTTAATTGCAATAGCAAAAACTGCCGAATCTGATAGAAAATGGCGGGATAATTTAGAAAAGGTAAAAGAGGCTCTTAGAAAGAAAATTGATGTAGATTCCTTAAAACAAGCTAAAGAGATACTTTTCAAATTAGGTACAACAACTAAAGACTCTAAAGATGTTGTTTACAGAGATATGCTGCAAATCTTGTTTTTGCTTTTAGATGTAGAAAGTGATGATGATAAAGCTAAATTGTATTTAGATAAAGTTAAAAAAATGCAGAGTAAACTCGTTGCAAGTCCTTATAGAATCGACGAGAGGGAAATTAGAGATGAAATTAAAGACTTAGTGAAGGAAAAAGAGAAATTAGAAGAAGAATATATAGATTCACTTCAAAGTAAACTTAATAAAGCTTTAAAGGCACTTATATATACAATTACTACTTTCACATCTTCGTCGAGCAATTATGTAGACACTTTTCAAGGGCATATTAATGAGATTAATAATGCGATTAACAGCAGAGAGGTTGATGTAGATGAATTGAGTAAAAGATTAATCGGTATAGCAATAAGGATTAAAGACACGACAGTTAGTATGAAGGGTGAGATTGAGGAGTATTCTACAAAGCTCAAAGAATCTCAACAAATGATAGAGGATTTGCGTGAAAAGCTCAGGAAAGCCCAAGAAAATTTGGTGATTGACCCATTAACAGGAATTTACAACAGAAGAGGATTGATACACTTTCTCAGGGTTGAATTAGCCAGAGCAGAACGTTATAAACAACCACTTTCTATAATCATGGCAGACCTTGACCATTTTAGCAATATAAATAATACTTATGGGCATTTAGCAGGTGATATGGTTTTGAAGGGTTTTTGTAAAACGGTTAAATCTATCATTAGGTCTGCTGATATAGCGTCCCGTTATGGTGGTGAAGAGTTCATAGTTATTTTGCCGAATACGGATTTAGAAAATGCTTATGATGTTGCTGAAAAGTTGAGGCTAGCGATTGGTAAACTAAAATTTAAATATAAAAATGAAATATTTTCTATTACATCGAGTTTTGGTGTGGCTGGATTCAAAGAAGGTGATACAATTGAAACCTTAATCAAAAGGGCAGATAAGGCACTTTATAAAGCAAAAGAAAGTAGGAATTGTACCATAAAGGAGACACAGTTATGATAGAACAAAGGGTAGGGCAGTTAAGGGGAAAGCTTAATGAATTTAATTGTGATGCTATAGTAATCTTTAGTATGCAGAGCAACGCAGATATCAGGTATTTTACAGGAGCAGATATTGATGGTGTCTTGGTTGTTGACAAAGAAGAGGCTAACCTATTTGTGAGTAACCTATATTACCAAACTGCCATAGATATAATTGAAGATAACGTGGTTCTATCTAAAGATTTGGACGATATTGCGAATTTTTTAAGAAGAAAGGGCATTAAAAGGGTAGGATTGGACTTTTTCCGTTCAAGCTATAAACAGGTAGAAGCATTTAAGAGTTTTGAAATAGTGGATTTCTCCAATCAAACTCTTCTCTTACGTATGATCAAGGAGCGTGATGAAGTTAATCAAATTAAGCGGGCAGCTTTTATGGCAAGGAACGCTTTTATAAAGGTTTATCCGTATTTGAAACCTGGGATAACTGAAAAGGAGCTCGCCGATGAGCTTGTTTATCAGGTAAGAAAACAAGGGGCTGAAAAAGAGGCATTTGATACGATTGTAGCAAGTGGTTTGAACGCAGTTTATCCTCACCATATGCCTACAGATAAAAAGATAGAAGATGGTGAGTTTGTTGTTATAGATTTTGGAGCAAATGTTAATGGTTATAACTCTGACATGACTTATACATTTTTAATGGGTGAAAAAACGGATGAGAAAAAGAAGCTATTTAATGCCGTTTTCTATGCACAACTTTACTCCACAGAGATGATAGCTCCCGGAAGAACAAAAGCAGGTGAAGTTTATGAAAGGGCAAAGAAAGAACTCGCTAAATTTGGATTGGATAAGTATTTTATTCATGGTTTAGGTCACGGCGTTGGTTTAGAGGTTCATGAATTTCCTTACCTTGTCCCTGCAAATGATATGGTTCTACAGCCTAATATGGTCTTTACTATTGAGCCCGGAATCTACATACCTGGACAATTGGGTATTAGATTGGAACATATGGTTTTAGTGCACGAGACAGACACTGAAGTCATTGCCTTTACCCCATTTATGGAGGCAATGTAAATTTTGATGGTCGGGGCGGGCGGACTCGAACCGCCGACCCCCAGTACCCGAAACTGGTGCGCTACCAAACTGCGCTACGCCCCGAAAGCGACGCACACCATTATAACTGACTTTTCAGTATTTTCAAATTTATTTTAGTTGCCAATTCGGTTCTCGTTTCTCTAAAAATGCTTTTATGCCTTCTTCTGCGTCTTCAAGCGTACAGATTTGTGTGAATGCCTGGTTTGCAATTTCTAAAGCTTTCTCTAAGGGAACATCTGACATTTTATAAAACGCTCTTCTTGTTATTTGTAATGCCAATGGGCTTTTGCTTGCTAATTCTTTAGCTAATTTATTAGTTTCTTCTTCCAATTTGTCTTTTGGAACTACTTTGTTTATTAAACCCCACTCTAAAGCTTCCTCTGCTAAAATTATCCTGCCTGTTAATAGTAATTCTAAAGTTCTTTTTCTCCCCACTAATTTTGAAATGGATACAGCAGGGCCTATGCATGATAATCCAACGTTTATTGCTGTGGCTCCAAATTTTGTTCCTTCTGCAGCTATAGCTAAATCACATAGAGATACCAAACCAAATCCATTCGCTACAGCAAAACCGTGAACAGACGCAACAGTAGGAGTGCTTATGCTTGTAAGGGTTAGATTCATTCTTTCCATGAGGGTTATTGTATCGTAAATTTCCGTAGCAGTTTTGTTTTCCAACTCATTCATGTCAATTCCAGCCGAGAAACCTTTTCCGTTTGCTTTTATCACTATCACCCTTACGTCCTTATTTTTATCAAGCTCAAGCAATGCTTTATTCAGTTCATTGGCCAAAGGAGTGGTGAAGACATTCAGGTTATCAGGCCTGTTTAGGGTTATAGTTCCAATAAAATCCTTAACTTCTACAACAACGTTCTCATACATGTTTTACCTCCCTATTTTTTAAGTTAATTATACGAATTCTTATTTAATTTTCCACAAAAAATTGTTAAAATAATGAAAAAATGGGGAGGTGAGAGATATGAAGGTTGTTGTTCAGGCAGCCGGAGCGTTGGGTTTGTTAGTGGGTTGGTTTTTGCATGATAAAAATGAGGTTGTGTGTGTTTCTCGGGAGCGCATAGCTGAGCTTGTTTCTAAAGATGGGCTAGAAGTAAAGTTTTCAGGTGAAAACAAGAGAAAGATGATTAGTATTGTTAATAGAGCAGATATGGTTGAATTTGAGCCAGATTTGGTTGTACTCGCCTGCAAAAGCTTTAACACGGATGAAAATCTAAGTATCGTAAAAAATCACTGGCCAAAAACGAATATAATGACCATTCAAAACGGCGTTTATACAGAATACAAGGCCTTTGAGATGTTCGACAAAAGCCAAATATTCCCAGCTTCTGTGCTAATAGGGTCTAAATTTATAGGAAGAAACAGGCTTGAACAATTTTTTGACTATGGAATAAGGCTTGGAAGCTTAGGTAATGATAGTTTTTTAAAAGTTTTGCTAAAGGTTTTTATAGACAGTGGTGTTAAGGTTGAGAAGTCACAAAATATAATGAGAGATAAGTGGCATAAGTTTATGTTTTATTGTTCCTCTGCAACGATCAATGCTTTAACTGCGACGCTTGATTTGTCTTTTGAGCATACACGATGGATGGTTGAAAGGTCTTTAGACGAGATTGTAGAAGTTGGAAAATTTCTCGATTTGGGGTTTGATTGTCGTGCATTGGCGGATGAAGTGCTTGAATTTTCTTTAAATTTCAAACCAAAAGTGTGGAATGCCAGTGTTGGTGTGGATTTGAGAAAAGGTAAAAGGACAGAGATTGATTACTTAAACGGTTACGTTGTTCAGTTGGGTAAAGAGTACGGTGTTGATGTGCCCGTGAATGAGACACTGTATAGACTCGTCAAGACACTTGAACAAACAAGGCTATTTTCAGATTTTGTATAGGAGGTAATCAATGAAAAAGGTTGTTACAGCCATAGTTGGTTTCTTGATTTTAGCAATTATTGGTATTTACAGTTTACTTTTCACGCAGATGGGTAATAATATATTGAAACCTACAGTTCAAAAGAAACTATCGAAAGCTTTAGGAAGAGATATAACAGTAAAAATTTTTAGTTTGCGTCCATCGACATTGAGATTGGTTTGCAATTATGATGGTAGTAAATTCTTAGACGTGCACGGGAAGTTCAGCATATTTTCAAGTAGTATGGATTTAAACTACGTTGTTTTCATAAAGAATCTAAACAAATTTTTGGGTAGAAATGTCTCAAAAAGCAGTATAAAGACAAATGGCAAGGTATACGGTGAATTTGGTGATTTTACTGTAGATGGTGAGGCTAAAGCATTTGGAGGTAATATTAATTATGTGGTTAAATTGATTGATAAAAGGCCTGCATCGTTAAGATTGAAAGTGTTTAATGTCAAACTAAATCAACTGTTAGCAGCTTTTGGTAAACCTGTATATGCCTATGGTAAAATTTCAGCTAATGGAGAACTTGATAATATTGGCACTGTGAGATCTAAAGGCAAACTTGTTGTTAATATCAGAAACGGTTTAACAAATCCTAATACCCTAAAAAAAGATTTTAATTTTGAGAATGCCAAGATTCCATTTCGCATGGTTTTGAATATCAAAGCCAAAGGTAAACTATTGCACTCAACTTTAAATTTGAGTTCAAATGTTGCAGAGCTCAGTATTACAAAATCTGATATAGATTTGAATAATAATGTCATTAAAGGTGAATTCGAACTCACGATACCTAATTTGGATAAACTCTACTTTGCAACAAAGAGACATTTGCGGGGTAGAGTCGTGTTTAATGGCGATTTTAACAAAGGAAAAAATTTGATTGTCAATGCTTATTCTCAAAACCTCGCAGGCGGAGAGTTTAAGCTTAAATTTAAAGGTAACACAGTTAATGTGAATTATTTTAACGGTAGATTGGTTAAATTGCTTTACATGCTTGAATATCCAAATGTCTTTGATTCTAAGGTTAACCTAACCTTAACGTACAATCTAAAAACAACAAAAGGTGATGCGCATGTTAGGTTGATTAACGGTCACTTCTTACCCAATAGGATGTCTTTTTTGATTAATACGCTTGCTGGTTTTAATATAACTCGAGAGTTGTATAAAATTTCCACCGTAGATAGTAAAATTGACAACATGACGGTAAATTCCAACCTATACATGAAAAGCCGCTTAACACAGATTACATCCAAAAATGCCTACGTGAACTTAAGGACAAACAAGGTAGATGCTATTTTGAACATTATGATAGCCAAAAAGCCTTTGAAGGTTTATATAATTGGTGATTTAAACAAGCCTAAGATAAAATTGGATTTAAAAGGATATATCAAAGGAAAGTTGAATAAGGGATTGAAAGAAATAATAAAAGTTCCAAAGAGTATTTTGCATCTATTTTAGCATTTTTGTTTACAGGTTTGCCATAGTTGTTCCATTTCATCCAAATTTGATTCGTTGAGTGTTGTACCCTTTTCCTTGAGCTTATCTTCTATACAATTAAAACGTTTTTCAAACCTTAAGGATGCATCTCTCAATGCCTCAGATGAATCTATATCGGATAGTCTTGCGTAATTAATAAGTGCAAAGAACATATCCCCAATCTCGTGTTCAATGTCTTTTTTATTTTTGTTTTTGTGTGCCTCAAGTAACTCGTTGAACTCTTCCTTCACCTTTTCAAGGCATTCGTCAGCGTTTGGCCAATCAAAACCCACTTTTGCGGCTTTTTTCTGGAGTTTATGAGCCTTTTCAATAGGCGGTAGACCTCTTGGAACGTCACTTAAGTAATGTTTTGGCTTTTCCTTTTTCTCTTTTGCCTTTATTTCATCCCAATTTTTTAAAACTTCATCGACGCCGTTGACCTTCACATTACCAAATACATGTGGATGTCTGCGGATAAGCTTTTTTGATATACCGTCTACCACATCATCTATATTAAAAAGATTGTCCTCTTCGGCAATAGCTGAGTGGAAAACTACATGCAGAAGCATGTCCCCTAATTCTTCTTTTATATTCTCTATATCCTTTCTATCTAAGGCATCTATAAACTCGAAAACTTCCTCAATAACGTTTTGTTTTAAAGAATAAAGTGTCTGTTTTCTATCCCACGGGCAGCCGTTTGGTGCCCTTAAGCGTTTTACTATATTTACAAGTTTGTCAAACCTCTCGCTCATCTCTTCACCTCAAAATTACCTCTATAATTCCAATCAAAAATCCCAGTATGCCACCGAACAAGTTTATGTACTTGAACTGCTCTTTGCTTATGTTAAGTACAATATCCTCAACTTGGCCTATGTCTAATTTTTCCAATTTTTTCCTCGCATTCTCTGCTATGTCAAAATCAAATATCTGTTGACTTTCCTTTCTTACGATTATTAAAAGATTGTTTACCAGGTATCGGGATAGTTTTCTTTCAAACTCAGGTTTTATGAATTTTAAAGTATCGCGGAATGTGGTCTTTTGAAGTGTTAATCTTAAATATGCAACGATTTTCCTTGCCGTTTTTTCTGTGTCAATTGTCTTTATGATTTCATCTATAATCCTTTTCTTTATGTTTAATTTGCCAAAGATGTCTTTGATTTTCGATGAAACGACTTTTCTTAAATTATCTAAACTTGAGTTTGTGAATTTTATTAGGAACTCTTCTAATCTCAGATTCAGCACTTCTTCCTCAAAAGCTTCAGCTATGCTATTTTTAACCTTGATTTTAACATTTTTGTCGTTTAGCAGTTGCTTGAGTTTATCTACTATTATATCCATGATTTTCTCATTTTCTTCAATCAATGGTGCTATCATTGACACAAAGCTTGCCGTTAGTATGTTTGATTCATCTATATAATCGTTTAAAGATTCTGTTATTTTTTTTCTGATTAATTCCTTGATTTCAGGGTCGTCCAAGCTTGATGATAGGTTAAGCAGGGCGTTGTTTGATAAAGCCTCGAGATTTTGATAAAGGATTTCTATGTTTTTGTTTTGGATTAGATCCCTAACCCTTTTGTTTTTATCGATTAACAGAAAAGCGTTGTAGCTTATGTAGTCAAAGTCTATGCTTAATGCCTCTAATTTTTCCCTAACCAACGTTTTCTTAAGTTGTTCTATTTGTGTAGAGGCTATTTTAAAAATTTTTCTGTAGGGTAAATTGATCTCTGAAAGTTTTTTATCCAGCAGGTTATTGAGAATATTCTGTGTGTAGCTGTATAAAAACATCCTATTTTTTTTAGAGTAGACGTACCTTACAAGCTCGTTTTTATTTATAACTTTTTCTGCAACAACATTGGATATATTTTCGATTAACTCGTTTCTCTTTTTTGGTATGAGACCGGGTGTAAAGGGAACTCTGATATTTCTTACGTAATAAGGTCTCTTTGGATAGAAGAGCATTTTTATAGCCACATAATTTGTGAAATAACCTATAAACGCACCTATAATTGGCAGCGTCACTATGTCTATGCTCATTTGAACATGCTTTTAAATTTGTCCAAAATCGATTCTTTATATGACAAATCCTCGCCAGACTCTTTAGCGAGTTCTTCCAAAAGCTCCCTTTGGCGTTTTGTCAGTTGTTTTGGAACGACAACTTTAACTACGACTGTTTGCTTTCCTCTTACTCCATTAAACTCTACGCCTTTGTGTTTCAAAACAAATGTATCTCCATTCTGTGTTCCTGGAGGTACGGTTATTTCTGATTCTCCCCAAATTGTTGGTACTTTTATTAAAGCTCCTAAAGCAGCCTGTGTTATCGATATAGGTATTTCTATGTGTATATCCATACCTTTTCTTTTAAAAAATTCGTGCTCTTTGACATGTATGTATATGTATAAATCTCCGTTTGGCCCTCCATTTTTTCCAGGATTCCCTTTGCCAGTTATTCTCAGTATATCGCCATTGCTTATGCCTTGTTCTATGTTAACAATAAGTTTTTCTTCTTCGTATATGTATCCAGTGCCACCGCAGTTGGAGCATTTTTTAGTTATAATTACACCTTTACCGCCACATTTTGGGCAAGTTTTTCTAACTGAGAAAAAACCCTGCGAGTAAGATACTTCTCCTCTTCCTCTACAATAAGGGCAGGTTTCTATGCCGTTTTTTTCAGCTCCTGTACCACCACATTTAGGGCAAGTTTTTCTTCGTTTAATTTTTATTTCTTTTTTTGCACCGAAAACAGCCTCTTTGAAGTCTATTGTCAGATTTATGCCTATATCGTCTCCTTTCTCAGGTCTTGGCCCCCTTCTATAAGAATAGTCACCAAAAATATCACCAAATACGCTTGAAAGATTAGAGAAAATATCATTGAAAGCATTTGCAAAATCATATTCACTTGAAAATCCATCTGTGCCATCTACAACACCAAACTGGTCATATTGGGCTCTCTTTTTTGGGTCTGAAAGAACAGAATATGCCTCATTTATCTCTTTAAATTTTTCCTCCGCCTCTTTGTTGTCCGGATTTCTGTCCGGATGGTATTTTATAGCTAACTCTCTAAATCGCTTTTTTATTTCTTCTTCTGTTGCATTCTTCGATATACCTAAGATGTTGTAATAGTCTTTCATCTACTTTCACCCCACTTAAAAATTACAGCTAAATAATAAAAAGGGGATTGAATTTCTTCAACCCCCCTTTTTTAGGCGCATTTAGATTATAGCATATTGTTTAGTTGTTGTCTTCTTCAACTTCTGCTTCTACTACATCATCATCGTTTTTCTTTTCTTGTTGTTGAGAGCTTTGTCCGGTAGTTGTTGAGCCATCAGCTTGAGCTTTTTTATATGCTTCTTCTGCAAGTTTGTGCGATTTTCTTGCTAATTCTTCCATTGCCTTTTCTATTTCTTCTTTAGAATCGCTTTCCATCGCTTTCTTTAGCTTATCTATTGCTTCTTGAATCTCCTTCTTTTCATCATCGCTTATTTTATCTTGAAAATCTTTTATGCTTTTCTGTGTAGAATAAATTAGGGAATCTGCTTTGTTTTTTGTTTCTATAAGTTCTTTTCTCTTTCTATCTTCTTCTGCATGTGCTTCAGCTTCTTTTACCATCTTATCAATCTCTTCGTCCGTTAATCCGCTTGATGCTGTTATCTTTATGCTTTGTTCTTTTCCAGTAGCCTTGTCTTTGGCTGTTACATTTAATATGCCGTTTGCGTCTATATCAAAGGTTACCTCTATCTGTGGGACGCCTCTTGGGGCTGGGGGTATTCCTACAAGCTCAAATTTACCCAGAGTTTTGTTATCTTTTGCAAATTCTCTTTCACCTTGTAACACATGAATGGAAACGGCTGTCTGGTTATCCTCTGCTGTAGTAAATATTTGTGCCTTTTTTGTTGGTATTGTTGTGTTTCTTGGTATAATTTTTGTCATTACACCGCCAAGTGTTTCTATTCCCAAAGATAGTGGTGTTACGTCGAGTAATAAAACGTCTTTTACGTCACCTTTTAATACTCCGCCCTGAATTGCAGCACCTAAAGCCACTGCTTCATCCGGATTTATATCTTTTCTTGGTTCTTTGCCAAAGAACTCTTTGACAGCTTCTCTAATTTTAGGCATTCTCGTCATACCGCCAACTAAAATAACATGGTCAATGTTCTCTGGTTTCAGTCCCGCATCCTTTAAAGCAAGTCTGCATGGTTCAAGGGTTCTTTCTATTAATGGTTCTACCAACTGCTCGAATTTAGACCTTGTTATTTTTGTTACTAAATGTTTTGGTCCACTCGCATCCGCAGTTACGAATGGTAAATTTATCTCTGTTTCAAGTGCGCTTGAAAGCTCTATTTTAGCTTTTTCACATGCTTCTTTTAACCTTTGGAGAGCCATTGCGTCTTTTCTTAAATCTATGCCTTGTTCTTTTTGAAATTCGTCTGCTACGTAATCAATGAGTGCTTTATCAAAATCATCACCACCCAGATATGTGTCACCATTTGTAGACTTAACTTCAAAAACCCCATCGCCGATTTCAAGTATTGAGATATCAAATGTGCCGCCACCTAAGTCGTAAACAGCAATTTTGCCTTCCTTCTCTCTATCCAAGCCAAAAGCCAAAGATGAAGCGGTTGGCTCATTTATTATTCTTAAAACATTTAGGCCAGCTATCTTACCTGCGTCTTTTGTAGCTTTTCTCTGAGAATCATCGAAGTATGCCGGAACCGTTACTACAACATCTGTAATTTTTTCACCCAAGTATGCTTCGGCATCTGATTTTAACTTCATCAGAATTTTTGCTGAAATCTCCTGCGGTGTATATTCTTTACCGTCAATTTTTATTCTACAATCTCCGTTTGGTCCTTCCATGACTTCGTATGGAAGCCTGCTTATTGCCTCTTTGGCTTCTTTTGATTGATATCTTCTACCTATTAGCCTTTTTACTGAAAAGATTGTCCTTTTTGGGTTTGTTATAGCTTGCCTCTTTGCTGCTTGACCAACAAGTATCTCTCCCTTATCGCTAAACGCTACTACACTTGGGGTAGTATTTGCTCCTTCGGCATTTGGTATAACGCGTGGCTTTCCACCTTCAATAATTGCCATACAAGAGTTTGTTGTTCCTAAATCAATGCCTAATACCTTTCCCATTTTTATTCCTCCTCCGTATTATTATTTTGTTGGTTTTCTTCCTTTTTGCCAGCACTAACTATGACCTTTGCTGGTCTTATGAGTTTGTCTTTATAAATGTACCCCTTTTCTATGGTTTGTATTACTGTATTTTTTGGTAGTTTATCTGATTCTTGTGTCATTAAAGCATCATGAATGTTAGGGTTGAATGTCTCTTTTTCGGGATTTATTTCTTCGATGCCATGTTTTTTGAGCATATCTTTGAAAGATTTTATAGATAGCTCAATCCCTTCTATGATTGCATCTTTGTGCTGATACGCCATTTCTATTGCTTTTTCTAAATTGTCTAAAATTACCAAAAACTCTTTAATTATAGAATGCTTTGCAACTTCTTTTGTCTCTTCAATCTCTTTTTCCATACGTTTTCTGTAGTTGTCAAAGTCTGCAAGTAATCTTAAGTAATCGTTTTTTAGTTTATTGTAATCATCTTGTAGTTTTTCTAATTCATTGTTTTTATTTTGTTCCTCTGTGTTGTTTGTTTCTTTTTCTTCTTTGTTCTGTTCAATATTTATTTCTGTTTTTTCCGCCTTTTCATTTTTAGGCATTTTTAACCCCCTTGATTGATAATATCGTTTATTTTTTTCTTTGCAGATTCAATAATATTGAGCATTTCTGGGTAATCCATATTTATTGGACCCATTATTCCAACAACACCAACATTTATATTGTTGTATTGATAGCTCGATGATATGAAACCAAGCTCGTTCAAATCCTCCAATGGAAGCTCATCCCCAATGAGTATAATTCTCTCATTATTCATGACGTTTTTTATTAGTTCTAATAACTTTTTTTTGTCTTCTAATGTTTTAACTAATTTTTTGAGTTTCTGGAGATCATCCTTTAATTGTGGATATTTAAATATATTCTCTATTCCGTCAATCATTATTTTTGGTTTTTTAGTTTCAGCTAATAGTTTATTTATAAGGCTGTCACATGTTTCTTTTTTGTTGAGTATATATGTTCTTAAATCTTCATTAATTTCTTCCAGAGTATAACCTGCGTATTTGTTTGTTATGTATTCTGAGAAATCCTTTAGTTCACTATCGCCTAAATCTTTTTTTAAGGAAATAATCCTCGTTTCCATTATGTTGCTATCAGAAAGAATTATAGTGAGGGCTTTTCCCCCACCTATTTTGATAAATTGTAGGTTTTTTATTTTTGTTTTAGAAAAATCAGGCAAACTTAAAACGCTTATTTGTTCGCTTAAGTTGGAAACTGTGTCTAAAATTGCGTTCATCTTTTCATCAAATGTTGTTAAGGCGTTCATTATTGGTATGCTTTCAAATTCCTTTCTTATTTTTGGATTGAAATTCTCAAGTATCATATCAAGATAAAATTTCATACCTTTAGGTGTTGGAATTTTCCCACCAGATGTATGTGTGTGCATCAAATACCCTGACTCTTCTAAGTCTAACATGACATTTCTCATTGTTGCCGGCGAGAAATTTAAATTGTATCTTCTTGTTAATATTCTGGAACCTGCTGGTTGTTTGTTTTTTATATAGTTATCGACTATTACACTTAACACCAAAACTCTTCTTTCCTCGAAAGTCATTAGCACTCACCTCACTCGTCTGCTAACACAATAGTCAATTTTTATGATTTGTCAAGTTTTAAGAAAACAAAAAAATTTATGCTTATTTACATTATTTACTTGTTAAGTTTAGTTTTATTTGATATACTTTTTAAGTAAGAAAGGTTGATAATAGCGTACAACTTTTTGGAGGGACAATTTTTATGGTTCATAAAGCAACAGTAGTGTTTGAAAATGCACATAGTGGTTTTAAAATTATAAACAAATTGAGGAATAAAGGTTATAAAGTTATGAGTTTTAAGCCTAGCAATTTTATTTTAAGTAGGGCCGGCAATCCGGATATCGTTGTGTTAGATATACCCACCAGCCACAAGAAATGGGATAGTTTAATTGAAGAAATGAGTAATATAAAGACAACTATAATTGCCGTAACTAACAAAAAGAATGATAATTTTTTTGAGAGATTTCCCCAAATAAAATTTGTTGTAAACCACATAAACGATATTGATGGTTTATTAAATCAAAACATTAATATTAAATTCGAGTTCCCTATTTGTAGTATGAATGATATTGATGACAAAATTGAAAGCGGCAAAGACTTGATAGTTTTTACATTTGATGGGCTTGGTAATAATAGCATATTAAATAATGAGAAAATGTTCAAAGACATTTATGATAATTTAAAAAGGAAAGATGGATTTTTTGTTGTGCCAAACTTTGGTTTTGTAATTATTCCTTCAAACCAGGGTGATTTTTTAGGAATTGAGGCTTTGAGGAAAAAAGTTGACGAGTTTATTTTAAGGTCACTAAAAGATAGTGAGAATATTGAATATTTAAATTCTAACATCCATAAAAAAGGAGAAAGCCTACACGCTTTTAGTGACATTTTGCCTAAAGAGAGTAGAAAAAGCATATCTGTAAATTTAAAGGTTAATGATGTTAAAGAATTTAAAGTTGACAAGAATACATTGGATGAATGTGATTCCAATACCTTATTTTTAGCTACGAAGTTACTCGATAGAAAATCTGTTGCCAATCTTTGGCTTTCGGGAAAATACAAGAGATATATAAATCCATTTATTGATGTAGGCACTGCCAGAATTATAGCTAAGTTAAAGGGCAGGATAAACAAGGATGGATTAAAAAAAGCAGAAGAGGAATTGTTTGATAAAATTTCAATAATTGTCTCCAACAAAAGCAAAATCTCAAAGGAATCATTTTACGATTCTATAAACGATGGAGACCAACTTATGAGTTTGCCTGAGGTTCAGAGAAATATTGTAATGCTTATAAATGAAGATGCTCCATTTAGTAAAATAGTTAAAGAAATTGAGAAAGATCCAGCTATAACGTCTAAAATACTTAAATTTGCAAATTCTGTGTTTTACGGATTGAGAAAAGAAGTTAGAAGCATTAATAAAGCAGCTGTTATTTTAGGTACGGAAGAGCTTTTAGGTATGTCTCTCAGTATTTCTTATTTATCATCGTCTGCATCAATCTATACTAAAAGATTGTACAAATACACTATAGCTACACTTGCGATTGCTAAATATATTGAGTCTTTAGCTTCCATTGCTACCGGGGTTACCTTGGGGTCGGTGGTGCATGTGATTGGAGATATGTTTTATGCCCAACATTTTCCTGATATGTTTATGAGTGTGGTAAAAGGTGTGAGAAACGGCTTAAGTTACAAAATAGCTCAGTTCAATACTCTTCCTGACCCATCGGAAAAATTGGGCGAATTTTTGGCTACAAGGTGGAATTTTCCGAAGAGGGCTATAAACGTTATAAAATATTATTTATATCCTAAGCAAGCCGGTATTGACACAACTGTTCACCTTGTCCATGCAGCCAGCATTTTAGCTAAAAACTTTGGTTATTTTTTTGGCAGCTATTCAAAGGATGACCTTAATTATCACACTTATTCTCTATTTTTAAAAAAATTTAATATGAATTTGCTAAATTTCTTTGAGAAGCATGACGATATTAAAGAAAAAATTAATGAAATGATGTTTATTTTGTCATGAAAGAAAAAAATATTCTGAAATTGATAGATAACCTTTCAAGCTTTAAAGAAAAATTACTAACAGATTTAGGTGATTTGGGTGAACTGTTTGCTATAACCTTTAAAAATAAAGCCGAATTGTATGAAAATTTAGCCAAAGGTCTTTTTAAGTACGGCGCTGTTTTTGTATGTCTGGTTGATATAAAAGGTAAAGTTGTTTTTTCTTATCCAAAAAGTAACGCAAGAAGTTCACTGTTAATAGTTAATCCGGAGGCTACACTGCTTAAGATTAAGTCTCTATTTAACCTTCAAAATGCTGATTATATGTTGAAAGAACCTCTTGGCTGTAAAAAAGATTTGTTTTGCATAGTTGTTTTTTCAAAAAAGGTGAAGAGTCACGAACTCCCTTTAGCAAATATTTTAATTAAGCATTTTAACAGCTTGCTATGTTTCAGTTATGCGAACGATAAACAACAAAGGATAATATCTGCTGCTTTGAAGCTTTTGTATAATTTGGACAAGGATACGTATATGCACTCATATAGAGTGAAATTATACGCTTTTGAAATAGCTAAGATTTTTGGTTTGGGTGAGAGAAGCTTAGGGAAGATTAAAACAGCTTCTATGTTACATGACTTCGGAAAATTATTTATACCTGTTGATATACTGAAAAAACCGGGCAAATTAACCAGAATGGAATTTGAAATCGTTAAGAGACACTCTATGAGAGGGTATGAGTATTTAAAACTATTTGGAATAGAAGATGAGGAAATACTTGAAATTGTTAAATACCATCATGAGAAATTGGATAGCAGTGGATATCCCGAAGGCAGAACAGATTTAAGTAACTTGTGTTGGATCGTTCAGTCTGCAGATATTCTTGATGCCATACAATCTTCAAGGTCATATAAAAACTCATTGGGTGTTAAATTTTTAGTAGATGAAATTGAAGGATTAAGGGGACTTTTGCCTGACAACGTGATTGATGTCACTTTAAAATTCATTAGATCAGATAGATTCTATTTGTGTAGAAAGAGGATAAAAGATAAAAAAGGTGTAATTGGACAATCCATTGGGTCTTTAGGTAATCATGAAGCAATAAACCAATTAAAAGACGAAAATATGGGCTTAAAAAGGGAGATTGACCTGTATAAAAAGATAATTCAAAAAGAGGTGAAGATTATTGAATCTTTTAGGGATGCTTTGAAGAAAAATAACAATAAAATTGAATTTATTTTGTTCAATACGCTTGCCTCTTTAGGTAAGCTAAAAGGTGTTATTGTATTAGAAGGAAACAACATTGTGTCTATTCATAAGGCCCCAATATCCATAGACATTATAAAGTGTTGTGTTGATGGTTGCACCAATGCTTCTTTTAACAACAAGGAAATGTTTTTTGAACATTTTATGACTAAAAATGGTCGCAATGTTTGTGCAATATTCGAAGATTCTAAAGCGAATATAACACCTTCTGCAAATAT
>JALVTR010000128.1 GCA_027035885.1 Desulfurellales bacterium | reverse complement strand
GGTGCCGATATATTTTTGACTGGTAAAAAGGTGGGTTACATTGGTGAGCTTCATCCAGACTTGTATAAAGAATACGATTTGAAGTTTGAAAAGAGAAATAGAGTTTTAATCGGTGAAATAGACCTAACGGTTGCGGCAGGTTTTTTGCTTGGTAGAGTTTTGTGTGAGCAGCTGCCAAAGCTACCCACTGTTTGGAGAGATTTGGCCATAATTGTGGATAAGGACGTAAGATGGTCTGATATAGAAAAAGAGGTTAAGGGCATGGAGAGCGTTTATAAAGTAGCGCTTTTTGATGTATACGATAATCTGGAAGATAAGGATAAAGTGAGCTTGGCGTTTAGAATTGTATTGAAACGCGACGACAGAACGTTTACAGAGGAAGAAATTGGTGAGATTTTGAATTCAATATACGATATGTTAAAAGATAAGTTCAATGCCAGACTGAGGGGGGAATGATGAACTATAAAGATACACTACTTTTGCCGAAAACAGAATTCCCGATGAAGGCCAATCTCGTTCAAAAAGAACCGTTGATGCTTAAAGAGTGGGATGAGAAAGATATTTACCATAAAATAGTTGAAAGTAGAGAGGGTAGGGAGCTTTTTATTTTACATGACGGACCACCTTATGCGAATGGCCATCTTCATATGGGGCATGTTTTGAATAAGGTTTTGAAAGATATTGTTATAAAGTCAAAAACAATGATGGGGTATAAATGTCCCTATGTTCCCGGTTGGGACTGTCACGGTTTGCCTATTGAGCATAACATTGAAAAGGAAATTGGAAAGAACAAAAAGGAGTCTATGCAAAAATTCCAGTTCAGGCAAATGTGTAGGGATTATGCAAAAAAATATATTGCGATACAGAGAGATGAATTTAAGCGTTTAGGGATATTTGGTGATTGGGAAAATCCCTATTTGACTATGGATTTTAAGTACGAAGCTGAAACCTTGAGGGAGCTTGGTAAATTTGTTAAAAAGGGCTTAGTTTATAAGCAAAAGAAACCTGTTTACTGGTGTTCTTCGTGTAAAACGGCCCTTGCCATGGCGGAGGTTGAATATCAAGACGATGAAAGTAACTCCATATATGTGAGGTTTGATTTTATTGATGAGCTTGGTCTTGACGACAGGCAATTTTTAGGTAAGGCTGTTTCTGCTATTATCTGGACAACGACGCCATGGACGCTTCCTGCTAACCTTGCCGTTGCCGTTCATCCCGATTTTGACTATGCATTTGTACAAATAGCACCAAGGCATGTATATTTGGTAGCAGAGAAACTCGTTGATAGTTTGATGGATAAGTTTGAGATTGAGAATTACGAGATAGTTAAGGTTGTTAAGGGTAGGGAGCTTGAGGGCAGGGTTTTAGCACATCCGTTCTATGACCGTGAATCGAGGATTATTTTGGGGGATCATGTAACACTCGATGCTGGTACAGGTTTGGTTCATACAGCCCCCGGTCACGGTGAAGAGGACTATGTTGTTGGTATGAAGTATCATTTGCCGATTTATTCACCCGTTGATAATGATGGTCGTTTCTTGCCGGATATTGAATACTTTTCTGGTATGCACGTATTTGAAGCCAATCCAAAAGTTATAGATATGTTAAAGCAAAAAGAAATGCTTGTAAAAGAGGAAAAGATTATTCACTCATACCCACATTGTTGGCGATGCAAGAATCCGATAATCTTTAGATCAACCGAGCAGTGGTTTATATCCGTTGATAAGAACGATTTGAGGCAAAAGGCCTTAAAGGCTATAGATGAAACAAAGTGGATTCCATCTTGGGGTAGAAACAGGATTTACTCCATGATGGAAACAAGACCCGATTGGTGTATTTCAAGACAGAGGGCATGGGGTGTGCCTATTGCCTTATTTAAATGTAAGAAGTGTGGCCGTGTGCAATTCAATAAGGAGCTAATCGATAGGGTTGCTGAGAAGATGGAAAAAGAAGGTGCTGATACATGGTTTGAGCATGAGCCTGAATACTTCCTACCGGAAGGTTATACTTGTGAGTGTGGAAGTACAGAGTTTGAAAAAGAGATGGATATACTGGACGTGTGGTTTGATTCCGGTGTTTCACATGCCGTTGTTCTCAATAATTGGAAAGATTTGAGATGGCCAGCAGATATGTATTTGGAGGGCAGCGATCAGCATAGGGGTTGGTTTCATTCATCTTTGCTCGAGTCCATTGGAACACGTGGGAAGGCACCTTATAAGTCTGTTTTAACCCATGGTTTTGTTGTTGATTCCAAAGGTAGGAAGATGAGTAAGTCCCTTGGGAATGTGATACAGCCTGAGAAGATGATAAAGAAATACGGCGCTGAACTGTTGAGACTTTGGGCTTCTGCAACTGATTATAAGGAAGACGTTAGGCTTTCAGATGAGATAATGAAGCGCCTTGTAGATAACTATAGAAAAATCAGAAATACAGTCAGGTTTTTGTTGGGCAATTTATATGATTTTGACGACTCAAAGGCGGTTATGTATGGCGAGATGGAAGAAGTCGATAGATGGGTTTTAGCTGAGACAGAATTGTTGAAAGAAAAGCTGCTTAAGGCCTATGAAGACTACGACTTCCATGTGATTTATAGGAATATGGTCAACTACTGCATATTGGTGCTTTCTTCGTTCTATCTGGATATTTTGAAGGATAGGCTTTATTGTAACGGTAAAGATTCAAGGAGTAGAAGATCTGCTCAAACTGCCTTAAATGAGATATTGAGGGTTATAGTTTTTTACATGGCGCCGATCCTTTCCTTTACAGCGGAAGAGGCGTATTTATACATGAATGGTGATAAAGAAAGTGTCCATATGGAAGAATTTGTGCCTTTGAAAGAGCAATATAAGGACTTAGGTTTAATAAAGAAATGGAATGAAATGAGAAAGTTAAAGTCTGCTACGGATAAGGCATTAGAGCTTGCAAGATCTCAAAAAGCTATAGGTAACTCACTTGAAGCCTGTGTCTATGTGGATATCCAAAA
The DNA here is from genome assembly GCA_027035885.1 of Desulfurellales bacterium. Taxonomy (GTDB): domain Bacteria; phylum Campylobacterota_A; class Desulfurellia; order Desulfurellales; family Hippeaceae; genus Hippea. The sequence goes on along the minus strand of JALVTR010000128.1, from coordinate 2,654 downwards.
TGACGAGATGAGAGAAATTGTACAGAGTTTTGATAAGAGCAATCTTGCCGATATTTGCATAGTTTCCCAGTTTGAGTTCGGCAGACTTGACGAAAGTTTGGGTAGGTATTATGATGAAGAAACGAAAGTTGAGGTGTTCGTTGTAAAGGCTAAGGGCGAAAAGTGTGATAGATGCTGGAAGTACTCAAAAACGGTGGGTAAAAATGATAAGGGCGAAAAAGTCTGTTCAAGGTGTTATCAAGTGGTTTACGGAGAATAGAAGATGGACCTAACAATAGAACATGGAACTTATCTTGTTAGATTAGCGAGGGAGTCAATAGAGTATTACTTTAAACATAATAAGTTTATTCCTAAACCTGAAAACTATCCTGAAATTTTCAATGAAAAAAGAGGTGTATTTGTTACGTTAAACACATATCCAGAAAACAGTTTGAGGGGTTGCATTGGGTATCCTTTGGCTTATGAGCCGTTGATAAATGGTGTGATTTCATCAGCTGTATCTGCTGCCTTTGGTGATCCGCGATTTAGTCCATTGAGCACATTTGAGCTGGATAAGGTTATTGTTGAAATTACCGTTTTATCCCAGATGATTCAACTTGACATATCGAAAGACTATATTGAGCAGATAAAGATAGGCAGGGATGGTCTTTATGTGGTATGTGGAACTTATAGCGGTCTTTTGCTTCCCCAGGTACCTGTTGAATGGGGGTGGGATGAAAAAGAATTTTTGGAAAATGTTTGTCAGAAGGCAGGTTTACCTTATACATGCTATCAGGAGAAAACATGTACATTTTATAGATTCACGGGGCAGATATTTGGAGAGGTTAAACCTTATGGAGATATAGTAGAAAAGAAAATATAGGAGGTTTTATAAAATGGAGAGGATTTTGAATGTTTACAAAGAAAAGCTTGAGAAAGAAATAGCGAAAAAAAAGGGAGAGGTTAGAGGAACGGCTCGGTTTGAGGAGTTAGTAGATAGAATTAGAGAAGATTTGTCAAATATAGGCAGGAATCTGCTTGCTATGTTTTATCAGGAACTTGTTGGATATGTTGAGCAGAATAATGCAAGTTTTATAGAGAGTAACAAGGATAAATGGGATAGCATTTTAGAGAGAGCAAATTCACTGAAAGAGTATGGTTTGTATGTTGCACCTGTTGAACTTATAAAGGAGGAAAACAATACATTGCCTTTGGCTATTGGTGTTGGATCTTTTATAGCAGCGGGAGTATTGACAAAGTTGTTTACAAAAAAGATTAAGGTTGTTCCTTCCATTTTAATAGGTGCTATCGGTGGAGTTGGATATAATTTGCTGTTTGGTGAGGACGAGGTAAAAAGGAGAGAGATGCTGCTTGAATATATAGATGATGCCCAGGATTGGATGAAGACGGCTTTGGATAATATGTACAAGATTTTCCAGGATGCTGTTGTTTAGAATATTGCCTGTTTTTATTTTAGCTTTGATTTTAAGCGGTTGTGAGAGTGCAAGTGTCAAATATCCCTCTCCTTCCGCCATTTATTATTCAAAGAACAAGCCCATGTCGAATAATCGTGGGATTGTTAAAAGGGAAAGAATTAAAACCCACAAGAAATCTCAAATCGTGTTTTTAAATTGCCGTAGTTTTGCAAAGAAAAGGCAAAGTATTCTTTCTTTAGATGGCAAAATTTGTCTTGGTTGTTGTTACATAAAATTGGGTGAGCTAAATAGAGCCAATGCTTTGCTGTCAGGGCTTGAAAAGAAACAGTTAACAAGTAAAGAGTATGCAAGGGTATATGCACTCTTGGGTGTAATTAGGGTAGAAAAACATATGAACGGAAGAGATTATTTTGAACTATCCTATGCATATGACTCAAACAACAGATTGGCGCGTTATATGTTATCAGTAAAACATCCTTCTTTAGATTTTGCTCTCCAATTTGCTAACAGGTGGTGTAAAAGTGCTTACTAAGGAGAGGGTTTTAGAGAAGCTAAAGGAGATTGAAGAACCATGCATGCCTCTTGTCAATATTGTTGATATGGGTTTAATCTACGATGTGAGAATCGAAAATGGCAATGTTGAGGTTATTATGACGTTCACATCAAAGCTTTGTCCTGTAGGTTTTAGGTTAACTCAACTTGTGAAAAATAAGATAGAAAAACTCGATGGGGTGAAATCCGCTAATGTTGAGCTGACTTTTAATCCTCCATGGACTCCGAATAAATTATCAGAGGAAAATAGGAAGAAGTTAGGTTTTGTTTAATTTGCCCTTAAAATACCTATAGAACATAAACGTCACTATTGTTGCTATAACGATGCGTGTACCTAATATGTAAAAGCCGTTTCCACCAATGGCTATAAATATCAAGGTATCCTCAAGTACTGCATGGCACATAGAAAGATAGACAGCGGTTAGTGCAATATCCATTTTTGTAAGCATACCTTTCTCACTCTGAGACAAGAGAATACCTGATCCGTAAGTAATGCCTAAAAAAATTCCTGTTAACATTGATACGCTTGCATGTTTGGAAAACCCTAAAGGTTTAAGGACGAAATACAAGGTGTTTAAGATTTTTTTGAATGTCTTACTGTTTTGCAAAAACTCATATATAACCATTAAAGGTACGATTATAAATATTAACTTTATGGATAGTTTTAAACTGCTTATAATTGCGTGC
>JALVTR010000127.1 GCA_027035885.1 Desulfurellales bacterium | reverse complement strand
TCTTAGCGTTTAAGCTCCCATCTATTGGATCTACAATAACAATGGGATATTTCCCTTTAACCTCGACCCAACCTTCTTCTTCTGTGAGTATGGAACAAGACATATTGGATCTACAAACCAAATCAATAACCATATCTTCTGCCAATTTATCAATATATACAGTATTATCTCCAAATTCACCCTTGCCTATAACTTTTTTTGCCTTATCAGAGCCTACTACACTTCTAACCTTTTCGTAAACTTGAACGCCAATAAATTTTAAAAGCTCCACCCACTGGTTCATTTTAACACCTTTATAAACTCATAAATTTGTTTTATTAGGTAAGAAGGAGTAGATGCACCTGCTGTTATACCGACCCTCTCAACACCTTCAAACCAATTCGGGTTAATCTCTTTCTCCGTCTCAATGTGATAAGCACTTTTTGCCGTTTCTTCACAAATCTCGTAGAGTTTTCTCGTGTTTGCTGAGTTTTTACCTCCAATAACAATCATCAAATCAGACCTTTCTGCCAATTCCCTTGCGGCCTTCTGTCTCTTCTCAGTTGCATCGCATATAGTATTAAAGACCTTAAGTTCCCTAATCCTTTTGGCTAAAATTTCAATAACCCTACCAAATCTCTCCACTGATTGTGTTGTTTGACATACTACACCAACACGTGTAGCTTTAATTTTTACGGCTTCATTCTCTGAGTTTATAACCGAAGCCGTATAATTTGTATAGCCAAGATGTGCCTTAACCTCTGGATGATCCTTATCCCCAAAGATAACGACCCTATAACCTTCATCTACCAATTGTTTAGCGTATCTTTGTGCCTCCTTAACAAAAGGACATGTGGCATCAATAATCTCTACACCCTTTTTCTTCAATTTCTCATAAATTTCAGGTGCAACTCCGTGAGACCTAATTAAAACAGGACCATCGACATCACCTATATCTTCAACTACTTTTAAACCCTTATTCTCATATTTATCAACGACCTGTGGATTGTGTATTATCGGACCAAATGAATAAAGCGCATTATGCTTTTCCAAAGCCCTATCTGCTATATCAATCGCTCGCATAACACCGTAGCAAAAACCTGCATTTTCAGCTATTTCTATTATCATAAACCCTCCGATTTATACCCATAATCTCATTATACACATCTTCAATGCTTTTGCCCGTTGTATCTACTTCATAAGCATCATCGGGTTTAATAAGAGGGGCAATATCACGCTCGCTGTCCTCTTTATCTCTCTTTTCTATAATTCTCAAAACCTCATCAAAATTCTCGCCCGTTTCAAATGCCCTTCTCCTTGCCCTCTCTTTCAAATCGGCAACCAAAAAAATCTTTACATCGGCATAAGGAAAAATCACCGTCCCACAATCCCTGCCATCTATAACAAACTTCCCAGTCTCAGTTAAATCCCTAACCTTTTTATTTACATAGTCCCTAACAAATCCTATTTGTGCTATCTTTGAAGCTACCCTACCTATTGCTTCACTCTGCAATCTATCCGTAATATCTTCACCGTCACAAAACACCTTAATTGAATTTCCTTTAAGCGACAACTCCAAATTCAAGTTAGCAAGCTTTTCTCTGTCAACGTTCTTATCCAATACATAAGCCAATGCCCTATAGATAGCACCACTGTTAATATGGACAAAACCATTCTTTTTTGCTAACAACTTTGCTATCGTACTCTTCCCGCTGCCAGCAGGCCCGTCTATAGTAATGATAAATTTATCCATCTAATGTTATTTTAAAAATTCTCGCCTGTTTAAGATATTCAATTAATTGTTCTTCTTTTCCATTTTTAACTAAATTAGCAAATTCTTTCAATTGGTCTATATACTCAAAGACCGCTTTTAAAACATTATCCTTATTTTTCAAGAATATATCTCTCCACATATGTTCAGATGAGACAGCAACGCGTGTATAATCCCTAAAACCACCTCCCACAAATCTGAACTCTTCTGACTTATTTGAAACAAGATGAACAAGTGTGTATGCGATAACATGCGGTAGGTGGCTAACATACCCGAATACCTCATCATGCAAATCAGGGCTCATTACTTTAACAATCATGCCAAGAGACTTGGCTAACTCTCTGCCAACACTAAGAAGGCTTTCACTCATACCAGAATAAGGCGTAACGATGCAATATGCACCTTCAAAAAGGTTATCAAACGCAGCTTCAGGGCCAAAGTTCTCAGTGCCTGCTATAGGATGCATCGGTATATAGTTTACATTTTCTCCAAAGTGACCCAAAACTTCGTCAACTATGGATTTTTTTACACTCCCAACGTCTATAACCACTGTTTTTTTATTTAAACTCAAGACATTAATCACATAATCTGAAATCGTACTTACAGGTGTCGACACAACAACAAAATCAGCAGTAGAAATACCGTTTAAACTTGATTTTTCATCTATAACACCTAAATCCAAAGCTTTATCCAAATTAACTTCACTTTTATCGTATCCTATTATATACTTGGCTAAGTTTTTCTTTTTCAAAGAAAGAGCAATCGACCCACCAATTAATCCAACGCCAACAATTCCTACTTTGTTAAACATTCAGAATTTCTTTCAGATTAGAAATGAATATTTTATTTTCCTCATCCGTTCCTATAGTTACCCTAAGCATAGTCTTATACCCATAACCGACCATAGACCTTACGATTACACCTTTCTTTAAAAGTTCTCTATAAACAAAATTAGCGTCTCTATTTACATCAAAGAGAACATAGTTTGTATAAGACTTTACATACCTAAGTCCCATTCTATCAAACTCACTGTATAAATAGGATTTTCCTCTTCTGACCGCACAAACGCTATTTTTTATATGCTCCTCATCATCTAAAGCAGCTAAAGCAGCGCTTTGTGCCACAATGTTAACATTAAAAGGCGGTCTAACTCTATTTAGATAATCTATTATTTCATCTTTAGCAATACCGTAACCAATTCTCAAACCTGCAAGCCCATAGGCCTTCGAGAATGTTCTTAAAATAATTACATTGCCCCTTTCATAAATGTCAAGCAACTCTTCATAATCATCCTCATCTATAGCATACTCATAATAAGCCTCATCTATCACAACAAGTGCATCGTCAGAAACGCTATCAATAACTCTTTTTATATCATTCTTCTTAATAACCGTTCCTGTCGGATTATTAGGCGTATTTAAAAAAACAACCCTTGTTTTATCGTTAATATGCTCGATAATAGCATCTATATCATACGCAAAATTTTCTAAAGGAACTTCGACCAACTTTTTACCAAAGGACATACCAATGATTTTGTACTCCACAAACGTTGGATAACAATAAAGAATCTCATCACCTGAGTCTGTAGCAAATGTTCTATAAATCAATTCGATTAACTCATCCGAGCCGTTACCAAAAATTATATTATCCCTTGAAACAGAAAGCTTCTCAGCCAATTTTTTTTTCAAATAAAAACAATCTCCGTCTGGATAGAAATTAACATTTTTCGCAACGCCTTTTATCGCCTCAATAGCTTTTTTTGAAGGACCTAAAGGGTTTTCGTTGGATGCAAGTTTGATAATTCTACCTTCTATGCCAAGTTCTCTTTTAAGCTCTTCTATGGGCTTACCACCTTCATAAGGCTTTAAATTTTCTATATGTTTATCAACCTTCATCAACTAACACCTCATTCTAATACGGTTATTTCTCCTTTTGCATTTTCTTTTGTTTTATACAAGGCCTGATCAACCCTATCTAAAACACTTTCCATCGTATCACCATCTCTTACTTGCGTAACCCCCAAGGATAAACTACACTTAAATTCTATCTCGTTCTTTTTAAATCTTATTGAGCTAATTTTATCTTTAATCTTTTTTGCCACAACAACAGCATCATTAAGCTTCGTCTCTGGCAATATGACTATAAATTCATCTCCACCATACCTTATTGGTATATCTGATTTACGAGTAGATGTTTTTAATACAGAACCAATAACTCTAAGCACCTCATCTCCAGCCAAATGCCCGTATGTGTCATTAACACTTTTAAAATTATCTAAATCCATCATAATAATACTAAAAACCTTTTTGTATCTATTGTAGCTATAGATTAAATTCTCAAGAACGTCATTCATATATCGCCTTAGATACAAACCAGTTAAATGGTCCTTTAAGGACATCTCCTTTATATTTTCAATGGACTTTCTTTGCTTTTCTAAAACCTTTCTTGCTGCCTCCAATTCAGATTTTAAAGAGTAATTGATATATTTAATCTTTTCAAGCTCATTTGCTATTCCTTCGTCAACCATTTCTGCATAATTAGAGATATTCCTAATAGAATCGTCGTATTGAACAGCAGATTTTTCCAATTTTATCTTAACATCATCCGTTATATCCTTTATGCTAGACGCTATATCCAAAACTTTGCGTTTCAGCTGTTCCAACTCTTCAGAGGAAACATCACCCGAACCATACAAAAACTTATGAAGCTCCGATTCCTTTAATCCGTATTCAAGCGCAACTTCAATAAAAACTTTATAATAATTAAAAGGAGTTAACACAATATCCCTTTTTGTTGCTCTATATAATGCTTCTTTGATAATTGCAACAAGTTTTTCAGAATTATTTTTCATCTACAAACCTCACGCTATCAGCTGTCAAAACCTTTTTCACATCATTTCCTGTATCAACAAGTAAAAAACCATCTTTATCAATATCCTTTGCCAAACCAACGATCACTTCTCCATCAGAATGTATCTCAACTCTCCTACCGAGAGTATTATTACTCTTTTTCCACAATTCGAGTATCCTCCCTCTACCATCGCTCACTAAAATGTTCAAAAGATTTTCTAAGTAAAATAAAGTATTACTCAAAAGTACTGCCCTATCTATTTTATCCTTTGTCAATATACACATGCTCGTTGCTGTAGATTTTATTTCATCTGGCATTTCTTTCATATTAACATTTACGCCAAAGCCAATTATTGCGTTTGTTAAAACACCAGCCTCGCTGCGCGTTTCAAGTAAAACACCCGCTATTTTTTTTTCATCCACCATAACATCATTCGGCCATTTTATTTTTGCATCCTCTATTCCAAAATCACTCAAAACCTCCTTTATGGCAATAGATGTGGCAAACATTATAGCAATAGAGTCCGACACATCCATGTTCTTTGGAGTATATATCAAAGATACGTATATATTTTCACCTTTGGGCGATAGCCACTTCCTCTTTTGTCTCCCACGCCCGGATGTTTGCTCTTCGGCAACAACAAGTGCTCCATGAGAATCCGGGTCTTTCTCTAATATATATTCGGCTTCATCCATAGTTGAAGAAGTTAATCTAAAGTACTCAATTCTTTTGCCAAACACCTTTGTATCTAAATGACGTTTAATTTCATAGGGTATTAAAATATCTTTTGCTTCTTCCTTGAGAATATACCCCACACTACGCTTTCCCTCAATCTTATAACCCAACTTCTGTAAATTTTTAATCCTATTCCACACTGCTATTCTACTAACACCCAACTTCTCACACATTTTCTCGCTCGTCACATACTTACCAATGTTCTTATAAAGTTCGTCTAAAATTACATCGTTCATTTTCTATTCCTCAACGCTTTATTCAACAGTTTTATTGCACAAAATTTTCCACACATTGTACATACATCGCTCTCTTGCGGCAGAGAGGATTCTCTTTCCCGCCTCACATATTCAGGGTCTATAGAGAGTTTTATCATACTGTCCCAAT
>JALVTR010000126.1 GCA_027035885.1 Desulfurellales bacterium | reverse complement strand
CATCAACGATTACCAACTTTGGATTGTTTAGGTTTTTCGCCAACCACTGCACCGAGACAAGATGTGTTTTTGGAATGCTTAAGGCAAATACGGTAGATGAGATAGCAAACATGAGAACTACAATCAGAAGACCTGCGCGTTTGAGCATAACGCACCTCCTACTTCATATTATAAAGTAATTAAACAAAATCACTACCTACAATAATTAATTCTCATAAGAAAGATAATACTTTCTTTATAATAGTCAATAGAAATTATAGTTAAAAAAATTATTTTATTTTTATAATAAAACTATTATTTAAAATATATAGCAAATTTTCATAATTCAAACTCTTTTATTAAATTTAAATAAAATAGAAAAGAGGGAAGTTAAACTAACTTCCCTCTTTTTTCATTTAGGCGGAGGTTATTTCGCCATCGGAAGGGTGGTCCTTGTGTATTCATACATAGAAGCATCGTAAAGCTTAATATTTTTTGCACCTGCTAAAAATTTTATAACAAACCAGTCACCTGAAGCCAAATGCCCAGTATTACAGTAAACTATAATCGGTTTAAAAATTGATATACCTTCGCTTTTTAAAATTTCCTTTACTTTCTCTGGTGCAACGAGTTCATAGTAACTCCCAACTTTTTTGACAAAATCATAATATGGAACCTCTACTGCACCTGGTATATGACCATGTTTTGTAAGTCTTGGATCCTTGTCTAAACCCTTATAATGTTTAGGTTCCCTTGCATCTACCAACTGTACCTTCTTTATAGCAAGGTAGTAGTAAATATCTGGCCATGTTGCAATAGAGCTTAAAGACATGTCGATAATCCTAAAATTTCCTTTCTTTGGCATAACTATCTTTTTACTTATGGGTTTATTGCTTAAAATCCATGCCTTTATGCCACCCCTTAGAATGGCTATGTTGTGCAAACCATACATCCATGCCTCAAAAAACTCCCTTGTTGCAAACGTGTAGCCTTTTTTGGAGCTAAAGGAGTAAAAAACAACTATGCTGTTGTTTGAAATATCAGCGTCTCTAAATACCTTTGTAATTCTATAAGGCGTATCCAAAAGGTGTTTGATGTTTCCAATAAAACCTTTTTGGAAATTTAAGCGTTTTGGTATATTCACCGCATGTGGTATGTGACCGGCCTTGTAAGCACTTGGCGCCCTAACATCAACGATTACCAAGTTTGGATTGTTTAGGTTTTTTGCCAACCACTGCACCGAGACAAGATGTGTCTTCGGGACCGTTAAAGAAAATGCCGTACCACAAACAATAAACAACAATACCACTACACTCATAAAAACTCTTTTCAACATGCTACACCTCCACATACATAAAAATTTATTTTAAAGATATATTAATAAGATATTATAAAATATCAAATTAGAAAAAGTTATACTTATTATAAACTAATATTATTATGAACCATGGTTTCAGAATAAGGTCTTATTAGATAGCGTCAATATTGACAAGTACAGTTTCATTTCTTATATTTCAATCTACACGGGCGGTTAGCTCAGTTGGGAGAGCGCTACCTTCGCACGGTAGAGGTCGGGGGTTCGACTCCCCTACCGTCCACCAAACAGGGGGAAAAGTTATGGATACTATATTCAAACTCATACTTACGGCACGTGTTTATGATGTTGTTAGAGAAACGCCATTAGATTTTGCTCCGAACCTTTCGAAAAAGCTAAACAACACAATTCTCATGAAAAGGGAAGACCTTCAAGATGTGTTCTCATTCAAAATTAGAGGTGCCTACAATAAAATTGTCAACCTATCGGATGAAGAAAAGAAGAAAGGGGTTATTGCTGCAAGTGCTGGAAATCATGCTCAAGGAGTTGCTTTATCATCTAAAGTGTTAGGGGTAAAGGCTACGATTGTAATGCCAGAAACAACACCAGCAATAAAAATCAACGCAGTAAGAAGGCATGGTGCAGAAGTGGTGCTAATTGGTGATAACTACTCAGAAGCCTACGAACACTGTAAATTGTTAATAAAAGAAACAGGAAAAGTTTATATTCCTCCGTTCGATGATGAACTTGTTATAGCAGGACAAGGAACAATAGGACACGAAATCATAAGGCAAACATCAAGGCAAATTCCAGATGCAATCTTTGTTCCCATAGGTGGCGGAGGATTAATTGCAGGTATTGCAACATTTATAAAAAATGTATACCCACAGATAAAGATTATTGGCGTTGAACCCGTCGATAGCAATGCTATGTTTTTATCAATTAAAGCAAGAAAAAAAGTTAAATTAGACAAAGTTGGAATATTTGCTGATGGCGTTGCTGTAAAAGAGGTTGGCGATATAACGTTTGAAAAAGCCAAACAGTACGTGGATGACATAATTCTGGTTAACACAGACCAAATTGCCTCAAGCATTAAGGATATTTACTACGATACAAGAAATATCGTTGAACCAGCAGGTGCTTTGGCTATTGCAGGTATAAAAAAGTACGTAAAGCAGCTTAACTTAAAAGATAAAACATTTGTAGCTATAAATTCAGGCGCAAATATGAACTTTGATAGACTAAGTTATGTAGCAGAAAGGGCTATTATAGGTGAAATGCAGGAAGGACTTTACGCGGTTAGAATACCAGAAAAACCCGGAGAGTTTAAGAAATTCTGTCAAAGAGTTGTGCAAGATAAAAACGTCTCGGAATTTCATTATAGACTAACAAATAGAAAAGAGGCGTATATTCTTGTTGGATTAACAATAGATTATGAAAAAGAAAACCAAGACATTCTTAAACTTATGAGAGAACAAGGCTATTACGCAATGGATATTACTCATAATGAACTAATAAAGGATCACATAAAATACATGGTAGGAGGAAAAGCTCCTATCGTAGAAAACGAAATATTTTACGATTTTAGGTTCCCAGAGAAGGCTGGTGCATTGATAAAATTTTTAAATCATATGAAAGAAAAGTGGAATATTACGGCCTTCCACTATAGACGTCACGGAGGAGAGTTTGGAAGGGTGTTTGTAGGATTCGAAATACCCAAAAACGAAAAAATGGATTTCGAAGATTTTTTAAACAAGATTAACTACAACTATCAAGAAGAAACAACAAATATAGCTTGTAGGTTGTTTCTATAGTTGACTACAAAATTGAAAGGAATAAATTTATTACTGGAAAAATGTGTAAGGAGGTAGGTAAATGATTGTAAAAAAGGAAAAGAAACAACCAAGGGTAATTGTGTTTTCTACACCAAGCTGCCCCTGGTGCAATAGAGTGAAGCAGTATTTAAAACAACAAGGAATAAAGTTCAAAGATGTTGACGTGTCGAGAGATAGGAAAGCGGCAGAAGATATGGTTAGAAGAACTGGTCAAACAGGAGTTCCAGTAGTTTTAATCGGTTCTAAAGCTATTGTAGGTTTTGATAAAGTCAGAATAGATAAATACCTTGGTCTGTGAGGTGATTCATGATTTACGACGATGAAATGGAAACCTTGCCACGCGAGGCATTGGAAGCTCTTCAACTAAAGAGGCTTCAGAATACTGTTGAAAGGGTCTACAATTTAGTCCCTTTTTATAAAAGGAAATTTGATGAAACCAATGTTAAACCAAATGACATAAAAATTTTAGATGATTTGAAAAAGCTGCCTTTTACCACAAAACAGGATTTAAGAGACAATTACCCTTTTGGCCTATTTACCATTCCCTTAGAGCAAGTCGTCAGAGTTCATGCATCAAGCGGTACGACAGGCAAACCAACGGTTGTAGGTTACTCAAAACGTGACGTGGAAATTTGGTCAGAACTTATGGCGCGATCGCTTGCAGCGGCTGGAGTCAGTAGGGGAGATGTAATTCAAAATGCTTATGGCTATGGCCTGTTTACAGGCGGATTAGGGGCACACTACGGAGGAGAGCGCTTGGGCGCCACTGTAATACCAATTTCTGGTGGCAATACTAAGAAGCAAATCATGATTATGAAGGATTTTGGTTCTACAATCTTAACAGCTACACCTTCCTATACATTGTACCTCGCAGAAACCATGGCTGAAATGGGTATAAAAAGAGAGGAACTTAAACTTAGAGTAGGCATTTTAGGAGCAGAGCCATGGAGCGATGAGATGAGAAAATCTATAGAAGATAAACTGAATATTGACGCAATAGACATCTATGGATTGAGCGAAATTATGGGTCCTGGTGTAGCCATAGAATGCATAGATGCAAAAGAAGGTTTACATATTTGGGAAGATGCCTTTATCCCTGAGATTATAGACCCAGAAACAGGTGATGTTTTGCCAGACGGAGAAGAGGGAGAATTGGTAATAACCACCATTTTAAAAGAGGCTATACCGCTTATCAGATATAGAACACGTGATATAACAAGAATCATTAAAGAACCATGCAAGTGTGGTAGAACGCACAGAAGAATTGAAAGAATCAAAGGCAGATCAGATGATATGCTAATAATTAGGGGAGTTAATATATTCCCAAGCCAGATTGAATCTCTGCTTATGGAAACAGAGGGAGTTGAACCGCACTATCAAATCATCGTTGATAGGGTGAATAACCTTGACACCATGGAAGTTAAAGTCGAAGTAAGCGAAAAGATATTCTCAGACGAGATTAAACACCTACAGAAACTCAAAGAGAGAATTGAAAAAGACATCAAGGATCTATACGGCATAACAGTTAAAGTAACACTGGCTGAACCAAAAACGTTACAAAGATTTGAAGGAAAGGCAAAAAGAGTGATAGATAAAAGAAATATTTAGGAGAAAACTATGAAAAGAATTAGACAAATCTCTGTGTTCGTAGAGAACAGACCAGGGAGGCTTTTGGAAGTTGTGGATATTTTGGGCAGAAACAAGATAAATATAAAAGCCCTATCTCTTGCAGACTCAAGCGATTTTGGCATTGTTAGATTGGTAGTTAAAGGTGTAGATGATGCCATAAAAGTACTAAAAGACAATGGGTTTACCATAAGCGAAACATCTATAATAGCTTGTATGATAGACGACAAACCTGGGTCTTTGGCAAAAATACTTAGAACACTTGCGGAAAACAACGTAAATATCGAATATATGTATGGATTTGCATCACCAGTTGAAAAGAAAGCTGTAATGGTATTTAAATTTTCAGAGACAAAAAAGGCTCAAGAGATTCTAAACAAGTATGGTATAAAAATGTTGACACAGGAAGAAATTCGGGAAATTTAATTTTAAGGGGGGGTTATGAAAAGGTATATTTTAGGGACAATTCTCGGGCTATTACTTTTATCAGGAACTGCGTTGGCAGGTGTTATTAAAATCGGAGCTCTTGTGTCAATTACCGGCCCAACATCTTTCTTAGGGCAACCTGAAAAGAACACACTTGAAATGCTGGTTAACCAGGTTAACAAAAACGGTGGAATAAATGGAAATAAGATAAAACTCATAATCTACGACACAAAGGGGCAACCAGGTTCTACAGTAATACTTGCCCGAAAACTTATATATTCAGATAGGGTTTTGGCAATTATTGGACCAACAAGAAGTGGATCAACACTTGCAATTATACCTTTAATCCAAAGGGCAAGGATTCCTTTAATATCAATGGCCTCAAGCTATAAAATTACAACACCTGTTAAAAAATGGGTTTTCAAAACTGCTCCATCTGATAGTCTAGCCGTTGAGAGGCTTTATGGATATATGAAAAATCACAGAATAAAAAGCATTGCTATATTGACAGCCGAAACGGGTTTTGGCGAAAGTGGGAAAGAAGAACTTGAAAAATTGGCAGGAAAATATGGGATAAGAATACTTGATAAGGAGACATTCGGAGCAACAGATACGAACATGACACCACAGTTAATTAAAATAAAAAACACCAAAGACGTTCAAGCTATCGTTTGCTGGGGAACAAATCCTGGTCCCGCATCTGTAGCAAAAGAGGTTAAAGAGCTAAGAATAAAAATTCCCCTTTTTATGAGTCATGGCGTAGCATCAAAAAGGTTTATTCAACTTGCTGGCAAAGCCGCAAACTACATAATACTCCCCGCAGGAAAGTTGTTAGTAGCCAATCAGTTACCAAAAACAGACTCTCAAAGACCAGTGTTATTAAAATACACAAAAGAATATGAGAAACTCTATGGCCCAGTGTCTACCTTTGGTGGCCACGCATATGACGCTTTCGAGATGTTAATGAAAGTGATAAAAAAGGGGGCCAAAACGAAGGCTCAAATCAGGGATGGACTTGAGAAAATAAATAATTTCATCGGAATTACTGGTATATTCACATATTCTAAGAAAAATCACGCAGGGTTGGATCCCAGCGATTTTTGTATCGTAGAAATCGTAAACGGTAATTGGAAACTCATTGAGTATTGATTCTCATGCGGCTTTTCTTTAAAAGGTATTTTTGGAATATTTCTGCGGCCTTTTTGGGCTGCATTTTTGATATTATTGCACCAGCTTTTCTCGCCTGCATAAAAACCAATATCTGGGCTGCCACATCCTCATCCATTTGGCTTAAAGCTTCTGCGGCGGCCTGTGCTTTTGCAGCAGCATAAATCTTGGATAACTTCTGTATTTTAACCGAAGCAATTTGCTTTTCTAAATTCTTAAGTTCTTTTTGTTTTTCTATAATATACTGATCAGCCTGCTTTTTCACAGAAGCATAGTACTCATCTGCCTCTTTTCTCTTTTTTTTCGCATATTCATCAACCTGTTTTTTCTCCTGTTCAAGTTGTTTTTTCTCTTCATTAAGCTGTTTTTTTTCTTTGTTTAGCTGGGTTATCTTTTTGTTCAACAAGTTCTCTAAGTTCCTAAGCTCATTTATTTTCTCAACAATCGTACTCAGATTTTGTTCATTCATCTGAGCTGAAAAAGTAGGCAATGCAAAACTAACCGTTATTAACAATACGGTTAGCAGTTTTAATATTCGCAATATCATCTAAAAACCTCATCTCAGTACGTGATAAGTTAACTCTATATTCCCAAAGTTGCTTTTCCTTCAGTTTCTCAAGTTTTTTCTTTTCTTTTAATAATTCCTTAGCCTCATTCATGAATTTACTTTTTTCTTCAGTTAACATTGAAATCTCATCTCCAATAGCAGATATTTCAGATTCACATTTTTCAACGAGTTCTCCAAAAAAGACTATCATGTTTCTATCTGGCTTATCAGAGCTTAAAAGTTTAAAAATTTTTACTCTCCTCTTTCTATTCTCGTTCTCAAGATTCACTTTCCTTTTATGTAAATCTACTATCTTTTTCTCCAAAGCTGCTATCTTCATTCTCTTATCATCTAACAATTTTGATTTTATATTCAATAGTTTTTCAAACCTAAAAATGAACATCAGCTAAATACCGACTCCATAGTCTTTATTATTTCATCAAAAGCAAAAGATTCTTCTATCTTTTGAGCCAAAAACTGTTCAACTTTATCTATATATTTCAAAGCCTCATCTATATCTTTATTTGAACCCTTAACGTAAGCACCAATATTTATTAAATCTTCAGCATCAGCATACACAGATAGAATCTTTCTTATTTTTAAGGCTAATTCCTTATGCTTACTGTCTGCTATAGAGCTCATCAACCTTGATACACTTTTTAAAACATCAATGGCAGGGTATCTACCACGTTCCGCTATCTTTCTTGATAAAACAATGTGGCCATCCAATATTGACCTTGAAGCATCGGCTATTGGCTCCATTAAATCGTCTCCGTCAACCAAAACCGTATAGATTGCCGTTACAGAGCCACTTTTAAAGTTTCCTGCCCTTTCCATAAGTCTAGGTAAAAGGGTAAAGACACTCGGCGTATACCCTTTACTTGTTGGAGGTTCACCAACTGCTAAGCCTATTTCCCTTTGAGCCATTGCAAAACGTGTAACCGAATCCATCATAAACATAACATCCATGCCTTGATTTTTAAAAAAATCGGCAATCGATGCAGCTACAAAAGCACCTTCACGTCTTAATAGCGGTGCTTCATCACTTGTTGCAACAATAACAACACTTCTTTTCAAACCTTCCTCTTTTAAATCATTTTCAATAAACTCACGGACCTCTCTGCCACGCTCACCAATCAGGGCAATTACATTGACATCTGCAGAGCTGTTCCTTGCTATCATACCCATCAAAGTACTTTTACCCACACCACTACCGGCAAAAATACCAACCCTTTGACCTTTACCTAATGTCAACAAGCCGTCTATAGCTTTTACCCCTACAGGCAATTTTTCTTTAATAATTTCTCTTCTCAAGGGTGAAACAGGCTTTGGATATACAGGGTAAAAATCATCTATGGGAATTGGACCTTTATCATCAATCGGCTTACCTAAGGCGTTTATAACCCTACCAAGTAATTTTTTACCAACGGGAACTTCCAAGCCCCTACCCTCAGACTTAACTAAACTTTGTGACTTTACGCCGTCCAAAACACCCAAAGGCATTAAAACAATACCATCTTCATCAAATCCAACAACTTCAGAGTCCATCCATCCAAAATCAGTTTGAATCCTGCACACATCCCCTATTTTAACATTTTTAGGACCTGTTGATTTTATAGTAATACCAGCTACTTTTTTTATTCTTCCGTAAGCAACAACAAGATTTCTATTTAAAGCATCTTTAAGCTTCAAAATTTTACTCATTAACGAGTGTGCCCTTTACTTGCTCTAATTTTGTATCAACACTGGCGTCTATAACGTTTCCATCTTCTTCTTCTATTATCACCGAACCCTCATTAAGGCTTCCATCTTCAACAATCTCAACCTCTTTAGAATCAGCAATAAGTTCTTTGTTGAGCTTTGATGCATCCTCTGGATTAAGTTTTATCTTCAATTTATTGGATTCAGTTAAATCGATAGCATCTTTAACCATACTACTCACAGCATCCCTATTTATCTTAAGTTCATTAGCTATAACCTTTTTGGAAATATCCAAAATCATATCCGTAGCAACATTCTCAAGTTCTTCATACTTCTTTGATATATCATTCATTGTTAAAACAAGTTTCTCTATAGCTTTCTGCATCTTTTGTGTGTACTCTTTTACTGTTTTGTCAAAAACACCTTTAGCATCATTTAACCCCTTCTCATAGCCCTCACGGTAACCTAACTCAAATCCATCTTTTTTTGCTTGTTCCTTGATTATACGGGCTTCCTCTAATGTTTGTTGCTTAGTCGTCTCAATAATGGTTTTCAGCTCCCTTTCTATAGCTTCTTTATCTATAGTTACCGAAGAAGACTGTCTATTTGTTTTTTTTCTTCCCTCTAAATTATTACCACTTACATTAGAATTTTGTTCATTTTTACTGGATACGGTGTTTCCGTTCATATTACCATCTATTATATCTTCTTCCTCTACTAATTCCCTAAATACATACTCTTCTATTTTAAACGGCATTATACAACAACCTCTTCACCGCCTCCACCAATTGATATAACACCCTCTTCATCAAGTTTTCTAACGATATCAACAATAACCTTTTGCGCTCTTTCAACATCCTTAACCTTAACAGCTCCCAAGAACTCAAGCTCTTCTTTAAGAGTTTCAGCCGCACGGGACGACATATTTTTAAAGAACTTATCCTTCAGCTCATCAGATGCACCTTTCAATGCCATAATAAGGTCTTTTTTATCCACATGTTTAAGAAGTTCCTGTATATCCTGATCACTAAGCTTCATAATGTCTTCGAACACAAACATCATATCGCGTATCTGGCTTGCAAGGTCTGGATTATGCTCTGCTATGGCATCTATTAAGGCTTTTGACTCTACTCTACCCATTCTATTAACAATTTCTGAAACCTTCCTGATACCTCCCAATTCAATATTAGTTCCACTAACACTCTCCAATTTAGACTCAAGTACCTCTGAAACATGTTTAATCACTGAAGGTGAGACATTTTCTAAAGATGCCATTCTCAATGTTACATCCGCTTGTAATTCTTTTGGAAGCAAGCTCAACACCTCAGCAGCAGTTGATTGGTCCAAGTGAGCCAAAATTATTGCTATTGTTTGAGGGTGCTCGCTCTGTATAAACTTAACAAGTTGTTTAGGGTCTATATTTTCAAGATAACCGAAACCATAACTTGACTCCATCATTTTAATCAACTTATCAATTATCCTTTGAGCCTCTTCTGGCCCCAATGTCTTCACTAAAATTTCCTTTGCATATTCAAGCCCACCAACACTCATAAATTCTTTGGCCTTGAGCATTTTGTAAAATTCATCCACAACATCTCTAATTATCTGTGGATCAATGGTTTTCATAAAAGCTATCTCTTTGGATATGGCTTCTATATCTTGCTTTGGTAAATATGAAAGTATTTTAGGTGACAATTCATCCCCTAAAACAATTGTTAAAATCGCCGCCTTCTGATAAGGAGTTAAATCTTCAGACGTTTTTATATCAGTAGGGTTGTTGGCTCCAATCATATATTATCCCTTTGGCTTTGATAATAAAACAGTTTTTATAAGGTTCGCAACTTCTTCAGGACTATTGGCTGCAGCTTCTCTAATTTTATCCTCCATCATAGAGCTTCTAATCTTTTCTTCATCAACAACCTCTTCCTCCTCAAGCTTCGATGCTATTTCTTCTTCTATTTCTTTAACCGTTTTCCCTTTAACAGCTTCTTCTTCTATTATTTCACCCTCTCCTACGCCTTCTGTTTTAGCCTTGGATTCTCTTTCTTTTGCCTTACCTGCAGTCGTTGTTATTACATTTTTGATAAACTTCCTCAAAAATAGGAAATAGAAAATTGCCAATAACAACGCAATTAAAGCGTATTTATAATAACTTGCAAATTTTATCACCATAGTACCACCGTGTAGCATACTACCTCCACCACTGCTCATGCCCAATGAGGCAAATTTCATACATGTAACTGTAACCCTGTCTCCCCTATTTTTAGAATACCCAATGGCACTCATAACAGCTTGTTGTATATTATTAAGCGTCATTTTTGGTAAAGGCTCAAACTTATATCCTGTGACCTTACCCTTCCTATTTTTTATAGGCTTATAATTTCCATCTACAACAACGGCTACAGACACCTTTTTTATTTTTATAAGCGGCTCCTCCGTCACAGTTTCTGTACTGCCAACATCATAATTCGTTATCGTCTTAGATTTAGATGACTTAGATACAGATGCATTTTGTTTACTGTTTGGCCCAACATTTGAGACAACCCCAGGAATACCTTTTGTGCTCGGAGTTGTAGAAGTAGATTCTTCATCCTCCTCACTAACAACAACACTATTTGGGTCATAAGCTATTGATTTCTTTCTAACCTTACTTAAGTCAAGACTTACATCTACACTCACAACAAATTTATCTTTCCCTAAAATAGGCAGAAGCATACCTTGAATTCTCTGTTTATACTGCTGTTCTATCAGTTGCTTATATTTTATTTCATTGGCTGTAAGTAACTGTTCATTTGATTCATTCACTGACAATAAATTCCCGTAGCTATCAACAATAGTTACATCCTTATAAGATAAGCCTGGAACCGCAGCAGCTACGAGTTTCTGGATAGATAAAACTTGACTTCGAGTTATAGGCCTATATAAATTCAGAACAATACTTGCTGTTGGAGGTTGCTGTTGTTCCGTGAATATTGTAGGTTTAGGAATAGCAATATTAACCTTGGCAGATTTAACTTCATTTATATTCTCAATCGTCCTAGTAAGTTCGCCCTCTAACGCTCTAATGTAATTTATGTTCTCAACAAACGGTGTTGTACCAAAACCTTGCTTATTAAAAATCTCAAAACCAACAACACCGTGTTTTGGTAACCCACTTGCTACGAGGTCAAGTCTCAGGCTATAAACCTGATCTTTTGGAACCTCTATCACTGAACCACCCTGCTCCAACTTGTATTTTATACTGTGTTGATTTAGATATGTAACAATATCAGCTGCATCTTTTGCATTTAAATTAGTAAAAAGGGGCGCATATGTAACTCTATTCGATGCAATTAATATAAACAATACACCTGCAAATAGTACACCTATTGAGCTAAACAAAATTATTTTTTGTTGCTTTGATAAATTAGTATAAAATTTCTTAATTTGCTCAATAAAAAGTTTAAAATCCATACATAAACAATATAATAAATTTGATTAATTTGGCAAGAGATATTTAACAATTAGACCTGCATGCGCATGATTTCCTTGTAGGCTTCGATTGCCTTGTTGCGAATCTCAGTAAGAAGTTTTAGCGATACATCAGCTTTTTCTATTGCCATAACAGCATCTTGAATATTTTCCATTTTCCCAGAGGCAATAGCTTCGATGGATTTGTCAGCTTTATTTTGAAGTTTATTTACTTCATCCAACGATTGTTTAAGTATTTCGTCAAAAGAATCACCTTTAACCTTCTCTTGACCATCATGGCGATCTATTTTATTATCTATGGGTTTCAGTATTACATCTTTAATATCCATATCAAAACCATAATAATCCAAACTTATGTTTTTTTCAAGCCCTCAACACACCTAAAGCCGCTTGAATTGTTTGCTTAGCTGAATCTACTACGGAGGCATTGGCCTGATATGTCCTCATAGCGTCTATAAGGTCAGTCATTTCAACAACTGGATTTATGTTTGGATAGGCAACATAACCTTTTTTATTTGCTAATGGGTTACTCGGATCATAAACTAATTTTGGAGGTGAATCATCTCTTACAACATCAGCAACTTCGACTTCTTTCAATATGTTGGGAAAATTACCGTAGCCTTTGGCTTCAAATATGACATCCCTTCTTCTATAAGGACCACCTTCAGGCGTTTTTATACTGTCAGCATTTGCAATATTAGCAGAAATAATGTTCATCCTTAAACGTTGGGCACTCATGCCAGAGGCTGCAATATTCATGCTGTCAAAAATACTCATCATTTACCTCCTAATTTTTATACGTTTTTCGTTGAAGATATTATATCTTTGTACTGATTAAATTTATATCTCTCAAATGCTGTCAAAGCATTAATCAAAAGTGTATTCTTGGCGAGCATTGTCATTTCTTCATCTAATTTTACGTTGTTTTTATCGTTTTTTGTAAGGTAATTTGTTTTATTTTCTCTGATTAAGTATTTTAAACCTCCACTTGATTG
The DNA here is from genome assembly GCA_027035885.1 of Desulfurellales bacterium. Lineage (GTDB taxonomy): Bacteria > Campylobacterota_A > Desulfurellia > Desulfurellales > Hippeaceae > Hippea. The sequence goes on along the minus strand of JALVTR010000126.1, from coordinate 13,425 downwards.
AATATGACGTGGATTTGTGGTTTTTAGCTTCAAATCATTATCAGCCAAATTTAAAACATCTTTAAATGGTATGTGCTCAGCTTTATAACCCGGGGTATCCGCGTTTGCAATATTGCTTGCTATTACTTCTTGTCTCAAAACCGATATATCTAAAGATTTTTTAAGATAACCAAAAACAGGGTCATTTAAAAAAGCCATTTAAACCACCTCCACTAAATGCTTAGCAAAAATAATTCCAATGCAACAAATTGACTATAACCAAATCTTATGATAAAAACTACTCGCTATGAAATCAGTAATGAAAACCCTAAGTCTTGCAAGGAAAATTATAGATGGCGAATATAAAAAAGATAACTGGTGTTCTATTTTAGATTCTATAGCAGAAATATATAACGTTGATGGCTCATTTATTGGCTTTTGGGAAAAGGATATAATAAACTTTAAACATTCATCTTATCTTTTAGACAAAAAATTTCCAAAAAATACATTCAAAGAACTTTATGAGGCCCCTCTAAAAAGCAGACACCAACTTTACGATAAATTATTGAAAAATGGATATATAGTAATAGAGGATTATCCAAAATATAAAGAAGCCATAGAACCATGGTTAGAAGCAGGTCTAAAATCAGTTTTGGCCGTTGTAATAAAATCTAAAAGAAGCACGTATGGTTCACTGCATTTAATAAGCCTAAATAAACACAGAACCTTTACTAAAGATGAAATAGAATCTCTAAAAGTAATTGCAGACACTATAGGCAGTGAATTGGATAAACAAGAATATATACGCAAAATTAATTTTGAAAGTGAGAAAAGCGAAAGACAGTTGGAACTTTTAAAGATATTAGACGATAAGCTAAAACAATCGGTTTCACTAAACTTAATAGTAGAATCTTTAAAGAAGATAAAAAACCTGCTCAACGCTGACAAACTAAATTTTCTCTTTCCATCGGAAAATTTGTACTTTGAAATCAGTGAAGGCTCAACGGTGGGCAATATAAAAACAAGCAAAAGCCACCCTATATACAACTTTTGGAAAACAAACACAACAGATATCATACGAAAATCACCAACAATGGGAAAGCCAACTCATACCATATTTATACCAATTACTTCACTTAACAAAACAATAGCAGCTTTTTACCTTGAATATAAAGAAAAACCTTCCGAAGATTTTATAAACGAGTTCAGCACCATACAAATAGCTTTAACCCATTACGTTTCAATTTTACACACATATAAAAATGTAAATGCGATTACAAATAAGCTTTCGAATATAGAAAAAGGCTTAATTCAAGCTTTTATTTCAGTAACAGAGGCAAAGGATACATATACTCGAGGGCACTCAGAAAACGTTGCCTTTTATTCAAAATTAATAGCGCAAAAATTAGGGTTGGATAGAGAACAACAAGAAATGATTTACAACGCCGGGCTTTTGCACGATATAGGAAAGGTAAGTATACCAGATATGATATTGCTAAAGCCAGGAAAACTTACACCATTTGAATATGAAATCATAAAATACCATCCTTTAATATCATACGAAATTGTTAAAAAAATACCAAAATTCAAAGACATAGCCACATGTATAAGACATCATCACGAAAAAATGGATGGGAGCGGTTATCCAGATGGATTAATGGGGGAGGAGTTAGAATTAGGAGCAAGGATTTTAGCTATAGCAGATATATTCGATGCTCTAACTACTGAAAGACCCTATAGAGGTGCGTTAAGCCCAAAAAAAGCTATTGAAATCTTAAAGAATGATAAAGTTGACCAAGAAATATTGGCTAAAGTCAAAGAAGATTTAATTAAGAGCTATATTAGATATATACCTAAATCAACATTCATACCAAAACAGATAGAGTCTTTAAGAAAAGAAATTATAGATTTAGATTTCATGACGGGATTAAAAAGGAGAAAGTGTTTAATTAGAACAATGGATAATTACATATCTAACAAAAAATCTTTTACCCTGTTTTTGATAGACATAAAAAACACATCTTATATAAATTTTAAATATGGAAGAGAGGTGGTAGATAGAATAATTCTATTTGTTGCAGAGGAACTCAAAAAGATTGTAAATGCGGATGCTTTATCACGCGTAGGTACGGATGTTTTTATGTTTTTATACCTTTCAGAAAACGCAGAGGCATTTAAAAACATATTGTACGTTGAGTTAAGAAAAGGGATTTTGGAGAAAATGAGCGATAAAAGCTGCATAATTAGCCCAGAAGAAGCCAAAAATATGATAGGCTGTTATATAACCTTCGTTCAATACCCAAAAGAAGGTAAAACGCCAGAAGAGCTTATTTATATATGTTCACAAAAGAAAAAAATCGAATCATTTAAATACCATGTTGGGATACCTTGTAAAGAGAACACTTGAAATCATACCAACCTTTATAGGTATAACATTTATCATTTTTATCATCATACATCTGGCACCTGGTAATCCAATAAATGCAACAGGGGGATTCAACCCAAATGTATCTTATGAATCTATTAAAAATATGGAAAATATCTACCATTTAAACGAACCAATATACATTCAATACATAGATTGGCTGAAAAATCTATTTAAACTGAACCTCGGATACAGCTTGGTAGATGGCACCAGTGTTATAAAAAAGATTGGGGAACGTCTACCAATAACACTTTTAATTAACGTCATAACCTTAATACTATCACTTGCAATATCTATACCTATAGGCGTAATCTCAGCTACAAAGAAAGACTCGTTCATAGACAAGTTTTTCACATTTTTTGTATTCAGTGGCTATGCCATGCCATCATTTTGGTTAGCACTTTTAATGATACTCTTTTTTAGTGTAAAACTACATATTCTGCCTATATCGGGATTGCACTCGTTCAATGTTAAACCAGGGACTTTTGCTTACTACTGTGATATGGCAAAACACTTAGCTTTACCCATTTTTATCGGAGTATTTGGATCTTTAGCAGGATTCGCAAGGTACGTTAGAAGCGGTATGATAGATACATTGGATAAGGACTTCATAAAACTCATGTTTTTAAGGAAAATAGATAGAAAAAAGATACTATACAAACACGCCTTAAAGAATGCCCTTCTTCCACTTGTAACGATAATGGGATTATCGATACCATCACTCATAGGTGGTAGCGTAATTATAGAATCTATCTTTGCAATACCCGGTATGGGGCAGTTATTCTATTATTCAGCTATGGCACGCGATTACCCTACAGTAATGGGTATTTTGGCAATTAGCAGTTTATTAACACTGATTGGCAACTTAATTGCAGATATATCCTATGCCTTACTGGATCCAAGGATTAGATACTGATGCTTGAACTTACCCATGGATTTTCCACATAAACCATATAATTTCATATAAATAGGAGTAGTATTATGAATAGTGAAATTTTAAATATAGAAGACATAGACTTTTCTATATCCATAGATAGTTTAATCGAGTCAAACATCATCCCACCTAAATTTAGAATGTGTACATTTGACAATTACTATCCAGACAAGAATTACCCCTCACAAGAAGAGATAAAAAGAAAGCTTAATACATTTGTAAAACAAATGGAAGATTTTAAGAAAATCAAAAGAAAACCAAAACTATTAAGGAAAATATCCAAAGTCAAAAAACCAAAAAATATCTACTTGGATGGCATTTTCGGAGTTGGAAAAACACACCTGCTTGCCGCAATTGGAAACGAATGCAAGTATAATTCGGCTTTCCTATCTTTCTCAGAACTCGTTTATTTGATTGCATTCTATAGATTAAAAGACGTTGTTATGGAGCTTTCTGATAAATTTGATATTGTTCTAATTGATGAATTTGAACTCGATGACCCCGGAGATGCTATGATGGGCATAAACTTCATCAGAGAGATGAATAAAACAGAGTGTGTTGTTGCTGCAACATCCAACACCATACCCTCGCAGCTTGGAGAACGGAAGTTAGATATACTGGTTTTTAAGGAAAGAATTGGAAAGCTTGTAAACTCGTTTGACACAATAATCATAGATGGAAAAGACTATAGAATTAGGCAAAAGAAAATTGAGTTTAATTCAACAAATAAAAGCATAGAATCAATCTTTAAATCCTATAAACCAAAGAATAGAAAAAAGCTTATCGTGGATTTTGAGAAGCTGGTTGAAAAATTAAGGGAGGTTCACCCATTCAGGTATACGCAACTTTCATACGACTTGGATGCCTTGTTCATTAAAAATTTAAGACCTTTCTCTAAAGATGAATTAATGGACACATTGAGGTTTTCACATATGATTGATACACTATATTATGGAGATGTGGAAATTTTTGCCAATGGAGAATGCAGTATTTTTGATCTCTTCCATCCCGATTTAAAAGACGGCAAATTCAAGACAAAAATAGGAAGGTGTTTATCAAGATTATCAGAAAAGTGCACGCTCATAAAGCAAAATCAAGTATATCTTGAGGCTTTTCAACAACAAAATCTACAGAATACCTATTCAAGATTGACCTATCTCTAAATCCATAGGCCGCCCAACAAACAGCTACACCGGCAGCTCTTGCAGCCTCGATGTCGTTTTCAGAGTCTCCTATAACAACGAATTCATCGCTTTTTGCACCGTATTTTTTTAAAATCTCTAAGATTTGCTGCGGATGCGGTTTTTTGTTGGGATAGGTATCACCACCTATTACCTCTTTAAAATAATGTTCGACCCCTAAACCCCTCAATATCTTTTTAGAGAAAATCTCACTTTTATTACTGACAACAAATAAACGTATATCACACTCTTTCAAAGTATCAAGCACTTCCTTTATACCGCTGTATAACACGGTGTTATCTAAAAGATGATTGTAATAGTAATTTAAGAAAAAATTAAACACATCATCAAAAAGCTCTAATTTACCCCTAAATTTTACAGCATCCTCAATGAGTCTTCTTACACCATTTCCAACAAAGTTGTAAATCTTATCATATGACAATGGTTCAAGGCAAAAGTGCTCAAGCGACTTATTTAATGCATTGGACAAATCGAGTTTTGAGTCAATCAATGTACCATCTAAATCAAAAATTATGTTCTTCATAGGAAAGAAGGAGCTCAAGGCCCCTTTTAAATCTTTTTGAAGATTAAAACGGCATTAGTTCCACCAAAACCAAAGGAGTTCGACATGGCCACACTTATCTCTTTTTCTATTGCCTCATTGGGCGTATAGAACAGGTCGCACTCCTCATCCGGATTATCAAGGTTCATGGTTGGAGGAACCACACCTTCCCTTATTGCAAGAATGCTAAACACAGCTTCCACACCACCTGCTGCACCAAGCAAATGGCCTGTTACAGATTTAGTAGAACTTATTGTAAGCTTATACGCATAATCCCCAAATACCTTCTTTATAGCTTTAGTTTCAATTACATCATTGTACTGTGTAGAAGTTCCATGCGCATTTAGATAATCAACTTCATCAGGCTTAATCTTGGCGTCCTCCAAAGCCATCTTCATAGCGTGTATTGCCCCTTCACCCTCTGGATCCGGCGCGGTGAAATGGTAAGCATCGTCACTCATACCAAATCCAGCGAATTCGGCTAAAATATCTGCACCTCTTTTCTTTGCATGTTCGTACTCCTCAAGAATCAAAACACCGGCACCTTCGCCGATGATAAACCCATCCCTATCTCTATCAAACGGTCTTGAGGCCTTCTGTGGCTCATCGTTGCGCGTTGAAAGCGCCTTCATGTTGGCAAAACCGCCAACGGCAAGGGGCGTTATGGTTGATTCTGTACCACCACAAATCATAACATCGGCATCACCATATGCAATACAGCGCGCAGCCAAGCCTATTGAGTGGGTTCCTGTAGCACATGCAGTAACATCACTAAAATTCGGTCCCTTAATTTTGAATTTTATAGCAACATTGCCGGCAGCCATATTAATTACGGCAACAGGTATAAAAAAAGGAGAAATACCCTTCTGGCCCCTTCTTAATAAAGCTTCGTTGTATTTCTCTATAGTAGCTAATCCTCCTATGCCACTGCCTATACTTACTCCTACTCTAAAAGGCTCTTCTCTATTTAAATCCAAGCCAGAGTTGCTCAAAGCCTCTTCCGTTGCAGCAATGGCATACAGAGAGAAAAGATCTATCTTCTTCAGATCTTTTTTTACGACATACTTCAAAGGATCAAACCCCTTAACTTCACCTGCTATTTGAACGGTAAAATTAGATGCGTCGAAACGCGTGATTCTATCAATACCATTTATACCCTTGCAGGCATTTTCAAAACTCTCTTTCGCAGTCAAACCAACGGGCGTAACTGCTCCAATACCTGTAACTACGACCCTACGCATAACTCTCTCTTATTTATTTAAATGAGATTCAACATAATCAATCGCGTCCTGTACTGTTATTATTTTTTGTGCATCTGAATCTGGTATATCTATACCGAATTTTTCCTCCATTGCCATAACAAGCTCAACTGTATCCAACGAATCAGCTCCAAGATCCTCGATAAATTTAGCCTCTGGCTTAACCTCTTCTTCGTCAACACCCAACTGCTCTACAATAATTTTCTTTACCTCTTCAACTACATTCATCTTTCAAAACCCCCTTCTTTTATTTTTCTAAATATACAAACCACCGCTAACATTGATAACTTCTCCTGTTATGTATGACGCTTCCTCGCTTAACAAAAATTCCACAACGTTAGATACATCTTCAGGCTTGCCAAGTCTTTTTATAACTAAATTTGACATCAAAACCTTCTTTTGTAAAACGTTCAATTTTTCAGTCATTTCTGTCTCAATATAACCTGGGGCAACAGCGTTAACCCTTATATTTCTTGATCCCAACTCCCTTGCCAAAGACTTTGTCAAACCCACTAACCCAGCCTTGCTCGAAGCGTAATTTGCTTGACCCGCGTTACCCATCAGGCCCACGACACTTGAAATATTCACTATAACACCAAATTTGTTTTTGACCATGTGTTTACTCACGTGCTTACAGCAGTTAATTGCACCCTTTAAGTTAACATTCAAAACAGATTCTATATCATCCTTTGTCATTCTTAAAATCAGATTATCTTTTGCTATGCCTGCATTATTAATTAGATAATCTATTTTCTTGTATTTATCTATGATTTCTCTTACAACAGCCTCCACATCATCATAACTGGAAACATCGAATTTAACAACATCACAATTTCCGCCTTCTCGCCTGATTTTTTGTGCAAGTTCAACTGCTGCTTCTTCGTTTTTTGAATAGTTAATCAAAACTGTTATACCTTTTAGTGACAACTGATAGGCAATGGTAGCACCTATACCACGACTTGCACCAGTAATCAGAGCAACATTACCCTTAAACTTCATACCCTACCCTTATAACTATTGTACGTCTTCAAGTCAACTATATAATTGATATCTACCTTTCTAAAATCCCTCTTCAGCATAGAAGCGAGCACATTCTTTGGTCCAAGTTCGACAAAACTGTCACAACCAATCTCCATAGCCTTCTTTACATTATCCGTCCACCGTACAGGATTGATTATTTGATCAATCAAATAACCTTTTATCTTATCCTTGCTGTTCACAACATCAGAAATCGTGTTTTCAATTACCGGTTTTTTTGGATTTTTGAAATCGATTTTATTCAAAACTTTCTCCATCTGTTCTTTCACAGGTTCCATAAGTGCACAGTGAAAAGGGGCAGAAACATTCAACGGGATTACTTTCCCGATTGATTCTTCTTTTGCCCATTTTGAAACCAAACCAACACCCTCTTTATAACCAGATACAATTACCTGATTTTTGGCATTGTAATTTGCTATCTGGCAATAACCCTTTGGCTCTTGAGATGCTTTTTTACACAATTCCTCAACCCTATCATGTTTATCTGTAATTATAGCTGCCATCGCACCTAAACCTTCAGGCACAGCTTCTTGCATAAATTTTCCTCTCATATGGACTGCATATACAGCATCCTCAAAATCTAAGGACTCTACGACTACAAAAGATGAATATTCACCCAAAGAGTGGCCAGCAGTTACATCAAAATTAAAATCGGTCTCAGATTTAATTAGGTTGTATATAGCAATAGAAACAGTCAATATAGCGGGTTGAGCGTTCTCAGTTAATGTTAATTTATCTTGTGGCCCATCAAACATTAATTGAGATAAATCAAAACCCAAAGCATCATTTGCTTTTCCAAAGGTTTGTTTAACAATATCAAAAGTATCGTAAAAATCTTTGCCCATACCAACAAACTGTGATCCTTGGCCGGTAAACATTAAAAATTTCATATTTCGCCCTCAAATAAACTATTAATACTCTTTAAAACTGCTTCAGCCTCTTTTACTATGTCCTCAATTATTTCTTTAACAGGTTTTATATCTTTAATCAAGCCAGAAATTTGTCCAGCCATCACACTACCATTAATTATATCTCCTTCACGAGCAGCAAGCCTAAGCTTTCCATCCCCAAATTTCTCAAGCTCCTCCATAGTAGCCCCACTATTCTCCAATTTCAAAAACTCTCTCGCCAACTTATTCTTTAAAATTCTAACTGGGTGTCCTGTCACTCTTCCCGTGACTATGGTATCCCTATCTTTAGCCTTTACTACAGCCTCTTTGTATAATTTAGATATGGTGCACTCTTTAGAAGCTACAAATCTTGTACCCATCTGAACGCCTTTTGCACCAAGCGCAAGAGCCGCAACAAACCCTCTCCCATCTGCTACACCACCTGCTGCTATCACGGGAATTCTAACCTTATCAACAACTTGAGGTACCAAAGCCATAGTGGTTAACTCACCAATATGCCCACCTGATTCCATTCCTTCGGCAATCAATGCATCTACACCAGCACTTTCCATTCTCTTAGCCAGTGCAACTGAAGCAACAACCGGGATAACTTTTGCGCCTATATTTTTAAATTTATCCATGTATTTCCCAGGGCTTCCAGCCCCAGTAGTTATAACGTGAACGCCGTGCTTTACCACAGTATCAACAACATCATCTACAAATGGTGAAAGCAACATTATATTAACGCCAAAGGGTTTATCGGTTAACTCTTTAGCTTTTATTATCTCCTTCTCGACTAAGTCAGCAGGTGCATTTCCGGCCGCAATTATGCCTAATCCCCCAGCTTCAGAAACTGCTGCCGCAAGATTTGCATCTGAAACCCATGCCATTCCACCTTGTAGTATGGGATATTTAATTCCAAGCAAATCACAAATCTCTGTATTTACCATTTCCTACCACCTCACAACAGCAGCTGACCAGGTTAAGCTAGCGCCAAAACTATTTAACAGCACAATATCTCCCTTCTTTATCTTTCCCGTTTTCACAGCCCAATCCAAAGCCAAAGGTATAGAGGCGGCAGCAGTATTTCCATGTCTATCAATGGTAACAATAGCCTTGCCCTCACCCAAGTTTACCCTTTTCGCTACACCATCTATAATTCTCCTGTTGGCCTGATGGGACACCATCCAATTTACGTCAGAAAAATCCATTTTAGCCAAATCCAACGCTTCTTTACTCACAGAAACAATATTTCTCAAAGCCAATTTGAAGGTTTCGTTGCCTTTCATCTTCACATAAATGTCTCTATCATCAATAACCTTTTTTGAACACGGTATCCTACTGCCGGGAGCTGGTACTCTCATAAGGTCAGAGTATCTACCATCAGAGTGAAGAACAACGCTCAAGACACCCTCATCCTCTTCCGTCGGTTCAAGCAGAACACCTGCAGCACCATCACCAAAAATTACGCAAGTAGACCTATCAGACCAGTCAATGATTTTACTCATTGTTTCCGCACCTATAACCATGGCATTTTTAACCATTCCGGAAACAATATATGCATTTGCAATGGACAATGCATACATAAAGCCACTGCATGCGGCATTCACATCGAAAGTAAATGCATTGTATGCCCCTATTTCTTCTTGGACAAAAATAGCAGTTGCTGGTAAGGGTTGATCTGGCGTAACAGTTGCAACCAATAGCAAATCTATATCCGACGCACTTATTGAACTGTTGGCAAGAATATCTTCAGCGGCATTCGCGGCCAATTCAGAAGTAGGCTGATTCTCCGCAATATGTCTCAGTTCTATACCAGTTCTCTGTCTTATCCACTCATCACTTGTGTCAACCATTTTCTCCAAATCAAAATTTGTTAAAATCTTTTCCGGCAAGTATGCTCCCGTAGCAGTTATTTTTGCTTTCATCGCCTCACTGCCTCCTTTAGCTGATTTAATACTATGCAATTTTTAATCATTTTCTCAATTTTATCATTAACCTTCTCTTGAGAAAATTTTAAAGCTTTAAGTATTGCATTCTTTATTGCATTCGCATTGCTTCTACCGTGACTTATAATGCATGCCCCTTTAATGCCAAGCAAAGGCGCTCCTCCAAATTCAGAGTAATCTGTCTTGCTTTTTAAAACCCTAAAAGCAGGCTTAGCTAAAAGAAAACCAATCTTATACCAAAAGCTTTTCTTTATCTCTTCCCTTAAAAACTCGGCAATAACATTTGGCATAGACTCACTAACCTTTAGAACAACGTTACCAACAAAACCATCACACACTACAACATCCGCTTTACCTCTGTAAATCTCATCACCTTCTATATTTCCAATAAAATTTAACTTGCTTTTGTGGAGCAAATCATAACTTGCAATCGCCAATTGATTACCTTTACCCGGTTCTGAACCATTGTTTAAAATCGCTATTTTCGGGTTCTTTACACCAACGACATATTTTACATAAACTGCACCCATGATAGAGAATTCAAGCATATGTTGGGGTTTGCAGTCAACATTAGCACCTACATCAAGCATAAGCATCTGCCTATCTAAAGTGGGTAAAAGGGTAGCAATGGCTGGTCTTGATATTCCCTTAATTCTGCCAAGTGTGAACATGGCTAAAGCCATTGCTGCCCCAGAGTTTCCAGCAGTTACAAAAGCATCTGCCTTCCCATCTTTTACAAGGCTTACACCTAAAGCCATAGATGAATCTTTAAATCTCAAAGCTTGGGATGGCTTTTCAGACATACGTATAACTTCTGCAGCATTAACTATCTCAAGTCTATCTAAAAGATTTTTAGGAAAATCCTTAACCAATCTTTTTAGTTCGTCTTTATAACCTGTTAAATAGATGAAAAGGTCCTTAATATTTTCTAAAGCCTGTTCCACACCCTCGACAATTTCATAAGGAGCTTTATCACCACCATATCCATCAACAGCTACGTATTGCATTTATTCCTCAGGCGTTATAACCTCTCTATCTCCGTAATACCCACATGATGGGCAAACTCTATGCGGGAGTTTATACTCCCCACAATTTTGACATTTTGTCAAAGGAACGCTCTTCAATTTTTTGTGGGTAGATCTTTTTGCTGCTCTAGAATGACAAGATTTTCTTTTTGGCTGTGCCATTTTCTCCCTCCTTTCCTACATTAGCTCTAATTCACTGAAGAAAAATGGTATCTCAAAATTTGCTGATTCCATTGAATCAGAACCATGAACTGCATTTCTTTCAATATTTGTTCCGAATAGCTTCCTGATTGTGCCCTCTTCTGCCTCTTTAGGGTTTGTTGTACCCATGAGCTTTCTGTAATCCTCTATAGCGTTTTCTTTTTCCAAAACCATAACAATGATTGGCCCTTCTGACATAAATGTCGTCAAGGAATCATAAAAAGGCCTTTCTCTGTGAACAATATAAAATTTTTTAGCTTGTTCCTTTGTCAAGTGAATCTTTTTCATTCCAATAATAGAAAAACCGTTTACTTCAAGCATATCAATAATTTTGCTTGCATTTTTAGCAGCTACAGCATCAGGTTTTATTATGCCCAACGTCCTTTCACGCACTTTTCTCCTCCTTAGTTTGTGATTTTTCAGAACCTTTATTGACAGAAGTATTTTTAGACTCTGTCACTTGGGGGCTTGTATTTTTATAATCCGTAGCGTACCATCCACTACCTTTAAGCTCAAACATCGTTTGGGAAATGAGTTTTTTCACACCACCTTCCATACCACAATTAGGACATTTATTTGGCGGCTCCTCGTCAACCTTTTGCAACAGTTGAAATTTACGATTACAAAATTCGCATTTATACTCATATATCGGCATCTTCATACCTCCTCAAGCAACTCATGAATCTTTTTTTCATCGGCTATACAATCAATCGAAACTCGTTTACTCTTAGATTTTTCACCGCTAATAATTTGTATACAGCTCTTAGCTACACCCAAAGCCTTAGCAAGTTTTTCAATTAAAGCTTTGTTAGCTTTGCCCTCAGTAGGTCTTTCTTTTATTTTCACAACAATCATGCCATTTTCAAAACCTATAAATTCTTTTTTAGAATTAGGTTTCACTTTAACATCAAAAATCACTACATTCTCTCCTTCAAAAGCCTTCAAAACTTAGCATAACTGCAATTCAAAAGTCAATATTAAAACAAAAAAGAGCCCATATCGTTAAAAAATTCACCGGATAATATTTGAAAAATTCTTAGTTATATATTAAAATGTTCTATAATATTAAATTTGGAGGAAAAAAATGAGACTACTCAAAACCTTAGCAGTAGCCCTTTTCATCGCAATTTTCTCTTGCTCTGCGTATTCTCAAATAACGCTGAATGACCTTAACAAAGTCGAACAATACTATTTTAATCAAGAGATGCACGATATGTTAGAGGAAACAGCAGGCTCAGATATCCCAGTAGAGACTATAACACAGGCTATAGATCAATTTGCACACGGTGAATTTGATAAAGCAAAAAATACCTTAAGTGAAGAAGCGGCAAAACAGATAGTAGGCATTTTGCTTGGTTCAACAGGCGGGAGTTTGGTTGGCTACGCATGGGACTTTGCCAAATACTCATTGCAATCCGTTCAAAGTTGGGGCAAGAATGTAGAAAGACGCCTATTCATCAAAGAATTCTTATACCCAGAAATTCAAAGATGGAAAACATCTAAAAAGGTTACAGACATCAAAACCTTGAGGTCAATGTTCGACCAATGGTTTGACGAAAACGAAATGAGACTTGGCAGAACGGAGTTCTTTAAAGACAGGAAAAAATGGATTGAGCAGTTAAAATTCGAGATGTGGTCAAAAACACTGGAGGTTAACACAAAATACAGGAAGTACTTTTTGGCTTTAAAACGATTGCAGACGGCTGCAAGACAAAAGGAAGAGGAGATAAGATACCTTAAATGGAAGGCAAAATATTTGGCTAAAAAATCACAAGAAAAACTTAAATGCGCACATGAACCGGTAACAATCAATACAGTTAAAAAATTCCTAACGGATAAGGAATACAAATTAGCCGTTTTAAAGACATGTGCGATAAACAAAGCCACAAACTCTAACCTCAATGTTAAAAACTTTGAAGCTCTTATATCGTCTCTAAAAGGACTAACGTACAACAAGCTCATACAGATATACAAAATCTTAG
>JALVTR010000125.1 GCA_027035885.1 Desulfurellales bacterium | reverse complement strand
CACCGTTGAAATAACGCTACAAGATTACGGATTCTTTGAACCAGGAGAGGGCAAGTATTTCTTTAAAAATGGATATACCGCTCCTGGAGGCAAGCTGCCAATTAATACATCTGGCGGTTTGTTGTCTGAAGCTTACTTCATGGGCATGACACCATTAACAGAGGGTGTAATGCAGCTAATGGGCAGGTGCGGAGAAAGACAGTTAGGGGGAAAAACAAAAACCAAGAAGCCAGAAATAATACTGTGCAGTGATAACGGAGGAGTCCTTCAAACACATTCTACGATTATATTAAGGAGATTAAGTTGAGCAATCTATCTTCTGTTATTACATATGATAATGAATTTTTTTGGGATGCTACTAAAAATAAAAAATTAGTTTTTCAAAAATGTAAGAAATGCGGCCATGTTATTTGGCCACCATCTAATATTTGTCCAATTTGCTATTCAACAGACATAACTACAATAACCTCTAAAGGAAAGGGCAAGGTTTATAGTTTCGGCGTATTTAGAGTACCTTTTCATGAGAGTGTCAAAGAAAACATTCCCTATATATTAGCTGTTGTAGAGTTAGAAGAAGGTCCTATGGTAGTAAGCAACATAGCTAATTATTCAGCTGAAAACCTTAAGTGTGGTTGTGAAGTTAAACTCATTTGGGAAACGAAAGAAGATTTCAGTATTTTTAAATTTGAGCCCGTGTAATTGCCTCCTCTCAATAGATTAAGGGAAGCTCGCTATTTTGTACAAGATGAGCTTCCTGTTTTTGATTTTAGGTTCATTTTTTAACCATTATTCCAGTTCTTAGAGTTCCCCAATGCCTACCTTCTACATAAAGGGGAACAGATATATCTTGGAGCACTTCTCCAGTGTCCCGAGCGTATGTCTGTATAAGCAAAGGTTCCGTGTTAGTAGAAGCTGCGACTGCAACAGGGTCTGTATATATTCTCCTGGATCTGCTCTTTAGTAAATCGTGTTCATAATTTCCTGTTTCAGGCTCATCATAAATAGAGTTGTGTGCAGGCAAATAGCCTCTGTCATCAACTATGGTAAAATATTTTAGTTGGCTATTTTCGTTTAAATACTTATCCGTTATAGGCTGTATGTACTTTTTAAAGAAATCTGTATACCTTGCCATATATTTTTGTGGGTTTGTGTTTGGAACTGGTTTGTAATTTCTATCCCAGATATCTGAGTTAGATATTGTACCGTTCTCTATAGATTTGTTTATTGTTTCCTCTATTTCTCCTTTACCGTCCCTTAGAACTTTATATATATCTTCCATAGGGTGTGTTATTTTAAGTTTTTGTAAAATTTTAAACGTTTGATTAGCCACTTCTGTTAAATCAACGCTTTGATTAGTTACCTCATTAAGTCTGTTTACTACTTCTCTTGTTGATGCAGTCACAGTGGAAACAGTTTGTGTGACCTCTTCCACAGATGCAGATTGTTCTTCTACGGCAGCGGTAATGTTAGATAACATTTGTGAAGCTTCTTCTATCTTTCCTACAAGGTTACCAAATGTATTTTTTATTTTGGCTGTTTCTTTCCCGCTTTCCTCTATTTTAGAAGCAATTTTTAAATTTTGTCCTATTAACTTTTCGGCATTAACGCTCACTGCATTTATCATTTCATATATTTCCTGTGCATTTGATTGTGTTTTCTCAGCCAACTTCCTTACTTCGTCTGCTACAACCGCAAATCCTCTGCCTGCTTCTCCCGCGCGGGCTGCTTCAATTGCAGCATTTAGTGCTAACAAGTTAGTTTGATCTGCTATATCGTTTATAACATTAACTATATTAGAAATTCCCTTTATATTTTCTCCTAATTCATTTATTAGCTCTTTACCTTCATTCATTACCTTTGTATTCTCTATCATTACATTTTCTACATTTTCAGCTATTGATAATACATCTTTAGCCACTGTTTCTATTTCCATAACAAAATCACTAAAATCTTCGACATTTTTTGATATGTCTGTTATGGCTTTTGATGCGTCTTGCATTGTTGAATTTATGGCGTCGAATTGCTCCATATTATCGTTTACAGCCTTTATAGTGTTACTTAATTCTCTGTTAAATATAGCATGAAATACACTTGCTTTCCCCGCGGCTGTAACCAAGTTAGCTATAACATTGTTAATCAAATCCCTAAATTTCCTAATAAATGTTTCCACAAATGGTATAGATGATGTCTTTATCTCTTTCATAAGATTTATTCTTTCATCTGCCATTATTTCCTTAAACTCCCTATTTATCCTTTCCACGTCAGATATCAATTCTTTGTAATAGTATAGAAAGTTTACGAACACATACAACACAGAAGCAACAATAAAAATAACCAAAAAGTAATGTACCAATAGTGGCTTAAAAAAAGCATAGGAAACTACGCCCAATATCACATAAATCATAAAAGTAACTAATGTGAAAGTAAAAAGCTTAAATAGCATCTCTCCTCTCCTTCTTATCTATCGCATACAACAAACACCTTTATAAATATTACCTATGAATACCCAACACTACAGTTCTTCTATAAGCTCTATAAGAACTCCATGAAATGAAGACGGATGAATGAATATATAGCGTATAGCTCCTTCAAACGGCGGTATCTTCTCGACTCTCACAGGTTTCTCTGGAATTAACTTTATATTGTTGCTTTTTAACTTTTCTATAAGCGCGTCTAAGTTTTTCACCCTTAATGCCATATGATTAAGACCTTCGCCTCTTTTCTTTATAAATTTTTCTACAACTCCATCTTTACTGGTAGACTCTATAAACTGGAGTTGCGTCCCGTTAATCCTTGTGGACTTTACAAACAAATTTTCATCCAGGAGCTCCCACTGCTCATCAAAATCTATTCCAAACAAAGTAAAAAAATCAAAGGCAGCTTTCTGGGCATCATGGACAGCTATAGCTATCTCTTCTATTCCTAATATGGAAAAGTCTTTCATTTTTCCTCCTCCGGTTCTATTTCAACCAATACTTCAGACGGTCCTGCCTGTGCTCCGGGTTTTACAGATATACTCTTTATGGTTCCATCTACTTGGGTTTTAAGTTCATGAAGTACCTTCATAGATTCTAAAATAATAACTGTGTCTCCTTTTTTGACTGTGTCCTGTTCTTTAAACTTTATTTCCTTTATCACACCTGGCATAGGAGCTTTTATCACATTCTCCGCTTGCCCTTCACCGGAAGCAAATTCTTCTTCCTTCTCTTCCTCTATGGTAAATTCTTCATCTTCTATCCAAACTATGACTTTATCTTTAGACTTATAAACGTCTGCGGATACAAAAGAGTGTTTATCTGGATCGAAAACCAAATACTCTTCTCCATATTTTGTAACACTAATCTTTTTTGATTCATCTCCTATAGTAACCGTGTATAAATCGTTTTGTGATGAAATTTCATACTCTAAAGTTTCTCCATTAATTATAACTTTTTCCATATCAACCCCTCCATTTCCCCAACATATCCCAACACAAAGGCAAGGAGGTTATTTCATCTGTTATCAAGTAAGTACTTTTATGCTGTTTCACAAATTCTAATAGTGCCAACCCCTCACTTACATATTTGTTGGAACTTGACTGTGAAAATAAATCTTCTTTATATAAATCCAGAAACTTTGTGTTATAATCACCCTCTACAAATTTCTTATGTTTAAACACTCTTTTTAGCAAAGGTATAGTGGTTTTTATAGGAGCTATATGATAACTGGATAGAGCTTCATACATTCTATTTATAGCCATCTCCCTATTAGGAGCTTTGACTATTAGTTTGGCTATGAGCGGATCATAGTTTATCGATACCTCAGATCCTTTAAAGAAGCCAGAATCTACGCGCATGCCTACCCCGAACGGCTCTTTATAGTGCTCCACCTTACCTATGGAGGGCATAAAGTCGCTATCTGGATCTTCAGCATATATCCTAGATTCTATGGCATGGCCGCTTATTCTATTATTCAAGCTCTCTTGAGATATGGATATGGTTTGACCATCGGCTATGTATATTTGATAAGCTATCAAATCCAATCCCGTAACTTCCTCTGTTACAGGGTGTTCTACTTGAATCCTTGCATTAACCTCCAAAAAATAGAATTTACCTTCCGTTTTATCGTATATAAACTCTACCGTTCCAGCTCCTTCATATCCCGCCTTTTTAGAGACAGATATAGCAGCTTTTCCCATCTTTATAGCAGTTTCTCTGTCTATGGTTGGCGAAGGAGTTTCTTCTATAATTTTTTGGTATCTTCTTTGTACAGAACACTCCCTTTCTGGGAAAAACAAGCTATTTCCTTCTTTGTCTATAAGAAATTGTATTTCTATATGATGAGCATCAACTATGTATTTTTCTATATATACAGTAGGATCAGCGAATGCAGCTTGAGCTTCTTGCCTTGCTAATTCTATAGCTTTTTCCAACTCTCCTTCGTCCTGAACAATTCTCATTCCTTTGCCACCACCACCAGCGGAGGCTTTTATAAGTACTGGATAACCTAATTCTCCGGCAAGTTTTTTAGCCTGATCTATTGATTCTATAGTACCCCCAGGTGTAGTCGGTATACCAGCAGCTTTTGCTATTTCCCTTGAATTTATCTTATCCCCCAAGCTTCTCATGCATTCAGAAGAAGGGCCTATCCAGATTAAACCACTATTTTGAACTTTTTTTGCGAAAATAGAGTTTTCTGCTAAAAAACCATATCCAGGGTGAATAGCGTCACACCCTGATTTCTTAGCCACATCTATTATTTTATCCATATTCAAATAGCTCTTTGAAGCTTCTGCTTCTCCTATATGGTAAGCTTCATTTGCATAGGATAAGTGTTTAGAAGTCCTATCCGCTTCAGAGTAAACTGCTACAGATTTAACTCCTAAAAGTTTAAGAGTTTTCATTACCCTTATAGCTATTTCCCCTCTATTAGCTACAAGTACTTTATTTATTTTTTTCATGGCTCACATCCTAAAAATACCAAATTTTGTATCCTCTATAGGTTTATTTAGAGTAATCTCTAAGGCAAGCATTAAATATTCCCTTGTCTTCTTAGGATCTATAATGCCATCATCCCATAATCTTGCGCTTGAATACAAAGCAGTTGATTTCATTTCGTAATCTTTCATCACCTTTTCTCTTATGGATTTTATTTTATCTTCACTAACATCCTTTCCCTCTCTCTTAATTTGATTAACCTTTACCATAGTCAAGACATCCGCTGCCTGCTGGGGACCCATCACAGCTATCTTAGAGTTAGGCCACATCCATAGGAACCTCGGATTGTATCCTCTACCTGCCATAGCGTAATTTCCTGCTCCATATGAATTACCTATAATAACGGTGATTTTAGGAACACTTGTAGTAGAAACAGCTGTTATCCATTTAGCTCCATCCTTTGCCATTCCCTGGTGTTCATACTGTTTTCCTATTATGAACCCCGTAATATTTTGTAAAAATATAATAGGAACCTTTCTCAAGCTACACAGCTCTATAAAATGGGTCGCCTTTTGAGCAGATTCTGGAAATATAACACCATTATTCCCTATAATCCCAACTAAGTAACCACCTATTCTTGCAAATCCTGTAACCAGCGTCTGTCCATATAGAGGCTTAAATTCCTCAAACTCACTTGCATCCACTATCCTTGCAATAATTTCATGCACATCAAATGGTATGCTCAAATCTTCAGGTATTATGCCGTATATCTCCTCTGGATCATACACCGGGTCTTCAGGTTCAACCCTATCCAACTCATACTTTTTACGTCTTGGTAAATTCAAGAATATTTCTCTGGCTTTCCTTAAAGCCTCTTCCTCGTTATTGGCTAAATAATCTGCTACACCTGATATGCGAGTATGAACATCCGCTCCACCCAATGTCTCTGCATCTATTTCCTCTCCTGTAGCTGCTTTTACCAAAGGTGGACCCCCAATAAAGATGGCACTCTGATTTTTAACCATTATGACTTGATCACACATGGCAGGAACATACGCCCCTCCAGCTGTTCCTAAACCCGTTACAACCGCTACCTGCAGTAACCCTTTACTACTCATAACAGCTTGATTGTAGAAGAAATTGCCAAAATGCTCTTTATCAGGATAAACTTCATCTTGCATAGGCAAAAACACGCCACCAGAATCAACTAAATACAGACAATGTAAGTTATTTTCCTCTGCTATTCTCTGAGCTCTAACATGTTTTTTGATGGTTATAGGATGATATGTACCACCTTTTACAGTCTGATCATTCGCTATAATCATAACTTCTCTTCCATGTATCCTACCTATGCCAGTAACTATTCCACCACAAGGGGCACTGTTGTTGTACATATCGTAACCTGCATAAGGCCCTATTTCCAAAAACGGGGAATCTTTGTCTATAACCTTTTCTATTCTCTCTCTACAAAACAGTTTACCTCTTTTTTTGTTAACTTCGTGTGCCTTTGGAGGACCTCCCTTGGACAATTCCTCTCTTATAGCCTCTATCTCTTCCACCTTTTTCTTATTAAATTCATATCTCCTCTTAAAATCTTCAGAGCTTGTGCTTATATTAGATATAATTTTAGCCATTCTTTTCCCCCTCGAGTTGATTTATAAAAGCAGTAGCAAACTCCTTCCAGTCTGATACTATGTTATATCTGGCTCTCTTAAATATAGGCGCTTCCTCATCTGTATTAATTGCCACGACACATTTGACATTCTTGATACCCGATAAATGCTGTGTGGCTCCGCTTATACCAAAAGCAAAGTACAAATTTGCAGACAACATCGTCCCGGACTGTCCTATTTGGTACTGATGTGGCATCCATCCATTGTCCACTGCGGCTCTCGAAGCACCTACAACTCCATTCAACAAACTTGCCAACTTCTTAAGTACTTCAAACCCTTCTTTTGAACCTATGCCTCTTCCTCCTCCTACAACAATTTTTGCTTTATCTAACTCAACCTCTTTCTCTACGGGTTTCTCTTCAACCAATTCAACTGTCTTCTCTACATCTATCCACTCTGTTTCAGGATTGTCATAGGATGGCAAGCTTTGTTCAAAATTTCTTTCTTTTATAAGTATAAGCAAAGGCAGTTTATTAGGTTTGTACTCTATTATTGCTTTATCCCCATATGCGCTATGTTTAAACACAAAGTTATCATAATCTATTTCATTAACTCCAAAAACACATGATGTGCCTAATTTGTATACTAATATACCTCCTAAAGAGGCTCCTACATAGCCACTTGTAAGTATAAGATCGTAATTTTTAGCTACATTTGCAACTGCATCTATAGAATTAACAGGAAGTCCCTTTATACCATAAATTTTCTTAACTTTTACATTTAGCTCTTCTCTGTCTTTTGCAAATATAATTGCATCTATATTCCCTTTTCCCGATACAAACTGTTCTGCGATAAAATTGAGCTCAGAAATTCTTTCTGTATTATTATCACTAATTATCAAAATATTTTTAACGTTCATAAGTAATGCTCCTCTCTAAGTTTATCTAATAATAACTTAGCAGTTGCAGACAAATCATCGTTAGGTAACATTTCGTTGACATACTCATAATGGGGTATGCTCACAGAAGCTTCCTCCGCCCATTCAAATTTATCGGTAGGTATTTCTTCTTCAAAATGAACCGGTTTCTTTTTACTTCTCATAATCTCCTTTAGATTCGGTATTCTAGGTAAATTACAAGGAGCGTCTGTCACAGAAACCACAAAATTGTCATTCACTTTTAACACCAAGTTTCTATCATCCAACTGCTGTTCACATAAAAAAGAACCATTCTCTGTTTTTGAAATTGATATAGTATAAGGCAAATAGGGTCTATTTAATATGCCAGCAAGTATAGGGGGTACCATTTCTCTCTCTAAATCCGAAGATACCCTACCTAATATTACTGCATCTATACCATATTTTTTCACTACATTAGCCAAATTACTGGCCGTGACAAAAGGATCGTCTGTGCTCGCTTTTATTAGTATGACTTCATCCGCCCCCATGGATAAAGCCTTTCTCAAAGCGGGCATTTGATCCTCTCTGCCATAGCTTATGATGTATACTTTATCTTCTCCTTTAGACCTAAGTTGAAGGGCGACTTCTACAGCATGCTCATCGTACAAACCTACAAGTTCATTATATTCTCCTGTTATTCTACCATCCTTCAATTGGAATTTATCAACAGGTATTTCATAATCAGGAACAATTTTTACGCAAACACCTATATTCATGTTCGTCTCCTTCACTTACCTTGCCATTGTGGCTTTTTTTTATTCAAAAACGATTCCACTCCTATTTTTAAATCTTTAGCAGAAAAATTCACTATTCTGAGTAATGCCAAGTAGTCACTTTCGTGAGCTCTATCTGCATTCAAACAATCCATCAATAATTTCAAAACCATGGGGCTCTTTGAAGCTATTTTAGAAGCTATATCTTTTGCTTTTTCTAGCGGATTATCTTCTATGTAGTGAACCAATCCTATTCTATAGGCCTCTTGTGCATCTATAACCTTACCTGTAAGCGTAAGCACTGTAGCGTTTCTTTCTCCTATAGCCTTTTTCACGTAAGGAAATATAACGTAAGGTAAAATACCTATGTTAATCTCTGGCATTCCAAAACGAGTGTTAGGATGAGAAACTACTATGTGGGCATTAGACACTAATCCAAACCCGCCGCCCAAGGCATATCCAGAGACAGCAGCTATTAAAGGTTTGTTCAGAATATCAACTATTCTGAGGACATCAACATCTATACTCTTCTTTAGATAATGTTCTAAAGCTGTTAGTTCAATACCTTCTGCAAATTCCTTGATATCTGCTCCGGCACAAAATATATCATTAGAAGAAGTCAAAATAACTGAATAGACAGAATCATCTTTAGAAAGTGCCTTTATATTATCCAATAAATCTTTTGACATCTCTTCATCTAAAGCATTTCTTTTTTCGGGATTGTTCATATATACTATGGCTACATTATTCTCTATTTCTACATTAACTTTACTCATAGGCACCTCTACATTTAATTCAAAGGGAAATAGGGGGGGTGAGCATGCCCCCCTAAACTTATTTATCCTCTACAACCGTAGCCTTAGGCCCGTAAATTATGATTCCTGCATTCCCTTCTACAAGCAACCTTCTAAATACTACATTGACTTTTTCCCCTATCTGAACTTTATCAAGATCTGTATCTACAATTTGTAGCATTAATCTGGCACCATTTGTTAACTCCACAATAGCTAAAGGATAGGGAGAGAAATCTCCAAAACCTTCTGGAGCAGAGTATACTATAGTATAGGTTATTATTTTTCCTTCTCTCGGTAAATCTACGGTTTCTATATTTTCAGAATGACATTTAGGACAAACTTTTCTGGCTGGATAAGTAACAAATCCACAATCTTTACACTTTCCGCCTTTAAATAGATATCTTTGCGGTTTCTCTCTCCAAGCTCTTGGTATAGTAAGCATTACACCACCTCCAAAATAGTAACTACAACTGTGGCTCCAGAGCCTCCTAAATTATGGGCAAGCGCTACTTTAGGATCTTTAACTTGCAACTCTCCGGCCTCTCCTCTCAACTGATCTGCTAAATTAGCTATCTGAGCTATTCCTGTAGCACCTACAGGATGGCCCTTACCTTTTAATCCACCGCTCGGATTAACAGGGAGTTTGCCATCTATTGCAGTGAGACCATCAGCCGTAGCTTGTGCCCCTTTACCCTTCTCAAAGAATCCTAAATCTTCAATAGCGCATATCTCTGCTATAGTGAAGCAATCATGCACCTCTGTAACATCTATATCCTCAGGACCTTTACCTGCCATTTCGTATGCTTTTTTACCTGCCTCTATAGTAGCCCTAAAACTTGTAAAGCTCTCTCTCTGAGCTAAAGCTATAGTATCTGTAGCTTGAGCAATTCCTGAAATCTTAATTGGTTTAGCGGCATTTGTTAACTTTTTAGCCTTCTCTAAAGGCATTAAAACTACACTGGCGGCTCCATCTGTCATAGGAGAACAATCAAACAATCCAAGAGGGTCAGCTATCATAGAAGCATTTATAACATCCTCTATAGTAATAATATTATGGAACTGAGCTTTAGGATTTTTAGAAGCATTCTTATGATTTTTAACTGCAACTGATGCAAGTTGCTCTCTGGTAGCACCAAAATCGTTCATATATTTTCTTGCAACTAAAGCAAACAAAGCTGGGAAGGTCACACCTTGATAGCCCTCAAATTCCCTATCTGCAGCCATGGCTAAAGAATACACACCTTGGGATGTAACAACATCCGTCATTTTTTCCACGCCAGTTACTAATACAGCGTCAGAAAATCCACCAGCAACCTCCATATAGGCGTGTCTCAAGGCTACAGCAGAAGAAGCACAAGCATCTTCCACTCTTGTTGCAGGTATATGAAGTAATCCAAGGTAATCTGCTACTATAGCAGCCATATGTTCTTGTTCTACAAATGTACCCCCAGTAAAGTTTGCTACATAAATAGAATCTATTTTATCCACACCAGAGTTTTTTATGGCCTCTAAACTAGACTCAACAGCCAAATCTCTCCATGATTTTTCCCATAAATATCCAAACTGGGTTACACCCGTTCCAACAACTGCTACTTCTCTCACTATTCTAGCCCTCCCTCATCTTAATTTTTCCTCTTAAGAATGCATAAGTAGCGTAGTTAATGTATTTCTTTCTTTCAGCATAATCCTTAAGAAGAGGAGCATTGTTTCTAACTTTCTCTAATCTATCTGTAACTTTAAAAATGAAAGAATCGCTTCCTGCCCCAGATCCGAATGATGTTACAAGAATCGTATCTCCGGCTTTTGCTACATCAAGTACAGACGCTAACCCCAATAGAGAACATCCAGAGTAAGTATTTCCTATATAAGGGGCCACCCATCCGGGCTCAAACTGTTCTTTAGTAAACCCTAACATTTTTGATGCCCTTAGCGGAAATGCACCGTTAGGTTGGTGGAAAACACAATATGTTATATCCTTTGGAGTCACGCCAGCTATCTCCATAACCTTTTTAGCTGAATTTATAACATGATGGAAATAGGCCGGCTTTCCTGTAAACGGACCTGTGTGAGTAGGATAAGGCTGACCATCTCTTCTCCAGAAATCAGGTGTGTCTGTGGTATAAGAATAGGTAGCTATAACTTCAGCTAATACATTGTCATTTCCCATTATAAAGGCCGCTCCTCCAGCTGCTGCGGTATACTCTAAAGGGTCCTTTGGCGCTCCCTGAGATGTATCAGAGCCTATACCTAATCCATATTTTATCTCGCCAGCTTTAACAAGACCATATACAACAAAAACAGTCTCGCTCCCTGCCTTACACGCAAATTCATAGTCAGCAACATGGGCTTCTGGTGTTATATCCAAAGCATCAGCTACTATCGTTGCCGAAGGTTTAACTGCATAAGGCTTAGACTCAGAACCTATATAAACC
Organism: Desulfurellales bacterium; assembly: GCA_027035885.1. Taxonomy (GTDB): domain Bacteria; phylum Campylobacterota_A; class Desulfurellia; order Desulfurellales; family Hippeaceae; genus Hippea. The sequence goes on along the minus strand of JALVTR010000125.1, from coordinate 15,260 downwards.
GCGCCGATTTCTTTAGGATCTATCTCTGCCCTCTTTAGAGCATTCCTTGCAGCTTCATAAGCTATCGTTACAGAATCCTCATCCTTTGCTGGCACTGTTTTCTCCCTTACCAGCAAGTTCTTTTTCATTACCTCCCCATCTTCACCCCATTGAGCAGCGATTTCTTCTACTTTAATTCTTCTTTTCGGAACATAGCATCCATAACCTGCTATACCTACCATACCAAAACCTCCTCCGTAAAATTTATATATTATCAAAACCTTGCTCTATTCTTCTTCCAAGTATAATCTTCATCATTTCTATAGTACCAGCCCCTATATCGTATAATTTGGCATCTCTCCAGTACATCTGAACACGGTAATCAGTTGTATAGCCATAGCCTCCCAATACTTGTATAGCTTCCTCCGCGGCTTTTACGGCAGCTCTGGCAGAAGACATTTTAACCAAAGCTGTTGCTGCCCTTAATTTTCTAGATCCTGGGAATTTCCTCCATGTTTCAGCAAGATTGTACAAGTACATCCTGTTAAGTTCCAATTGTGTTAGCATATATCCTAACTTTTCTTGTATAAGCTGATATTTTGATATAGGCTGACCAAATTGTATTCTTTCTTTCGCATAATTAGAAGCAACATCCAAAGAACCTTTGATCATTCCTAAGTTACTACCCGATAAACCTATTCTTTCAACATCCAATCCCTCCATCATTATATGTATACCTTCGCCTTCTGCCCTAAGAAGGTTTTCTTCTGGAACCTCAGTGCCACTAAATGTAACTATACCTGTAGGTGAAGCACGCATACCCATTTTATGTATTTTCTCTACACTAATGTTTCCAAAGTCCTTTTCAACTATAAAGGCCGATACTCCTTTCTTTGGATCATCAGAAGTACGGGCATACACAACAAATATGTCCGCTACAGGACCATTGGTTATAAAAATCTTTGTTCCCTTAAGTATATATTTATCCCCTTTTTTTACGGCTTTTGTCTTGGGGTGAGCAGCATCTGAACCAATCTCAGGCTCAGTTATACATATAGCTGCAACTTTTTCTCCAGACGCTATAGGAGGTATATATTTTTCTTTTTGCTTTTTATTTCCGCCTCTATTTATGACGTTTCCAGCTAGTATAGCATGTGCACCTAACGTCATAGCAATCGCCGGGGAATAAACAGACATTTCTTCATGAATTACTACACTGGTAAGTAAATCATCTCCTAACCCTCCAAGATCTTCATCTAACATCATACCTGTTAGTCCTAAATCCCCCATTTTTTTCCATAAGTCTTGGGGCATATACTCCTTTTGGTCCCATTCCAAAGCATCTTTAAACTCCCTTTCACAAAATTCTTTTACCGATTCGGCAAATTCTATTACCTCCTCACGCAGACCTAACTTTGAAATAAGCATAGTAAAAATCCCCCTTTTTTATACTTTATATCTATAAGAGCAAAAGCTATACCAAACTTATAGTAAAGCTATTTAATGCACATATCTCTGTAACATTCTATTCCCAACAGACTTTTACAAACAAATACTCTTATTTAATTTAGCAAATTCACTAAATTATTAAAAATATAAAAAGAAAAGTGATTTGATTTAGAATCATATAGTATATACATATACAAATTCCCCTTTTAATGCCAATATCAAATACATGATTCTATATAGAATCATGTATTTTAAAAAGGAATCAAATTATACCGTATTTCTTTAGCTTCTTGAATACGCTAGACTGACTAATCTTTAAAGCCTTGGCCATCTTTCTTGTGCTTCTGTACTTTAAGTAAAATTCCTCAAGTATAGATCTTTCGTAAGATTCAACCATATTTTTTAAACTCTCACTAGGGCTATGGGGGTTGTTTTTTTGCATACTATCACTTTCATAATAATCTTTTATAGATATTATATCGCTCTTAGAATAAAAGAACATCCTCTCTACTATACCTCTAAGTTCCCTAACATTGCCTTCCAACCTAAGTGTTTCCAATAATCTTATCAATTCTGGGGATAAAAGTTTTTTAGTCTTATAAGTATCATTCAAATTATCTAAAAAATACTTGGCAAGCATTTTTATATCTTCTACCCTTTCTCTAAGAGGCGGTATGTATATGTATATAGTACTCAATCTATAATAGAGATCTTTTCTAAACTTCCCCTCTAACATTAGTTTTCTTAAATCCCTATTCGTGGCCGCTATCACTCTAACATCAACTTTTGTAGGTTTAGAAGATCCTATTTTCATAAATTCCTTTTCTTCTAAAAACCTAAGCAGTTTCGCCTGAGAAACAAAAGGCATTTCACCTATTTCATCCAATAAGATAGTACCCTTATTAGCCAATTCCAAAATTCCCTTTTTACCCGTTTTACTGGAGCCAGTAAAGCTACCTGGTTCATAACCAAATAATTCGGACTCAATTAAAGATTCTGGTATAGCAGCACAGTTTATAGGTATAAAAGGACGGTTTTTATACTTGCCAGCATAATGTATAAGTTTAGCTACCACCTCTTTTCCTGTACCTGTCTCACCGTATATCAAAACTGGTAAATCTATATTTGAAGCTTTTATAGCTATATTCAATACCCTTTGCATTTTATTGCTCTGTGCCACAATACCATACTCTATAGGGAGAACATTGCTGCTTTCTTTCTTGTCATCAGGGAATATATTGGAGATGTCGTAGATAGTGTTTACAATATATTTTAATCTTCCATTGCTATCAAAAATCGGCTTCCCTTGAGACAAAAGCCTTTTTCCTGTTTTCGTGTTAAAAGATACGGTTACAGGAGATTTTGTTTTTAAAATATGCAAAGTAGCAGAATTAGAAAAACACTTTGAGTTAACTAATTCTCTTAATGATTTACCTATAACTTCATTTCTGGATATCAAAGATATCTGCTCAAATACTTTATTTACCCATACCGTAATACCATTGCCATCTGCAACATATATACCAACACCTAAATTATCTACTATACCTGGTAATTCTGACCGCTCAAAATTCATGTCTTGTTCAAAAGAATTGAATAAAAATCTCACGCAATTTCATATACAAACACTTCCCCATCATTTTCTTCCACTATTTCTTTTCTAACCTTACCTCTATGCAGTAGTTCCTCCAAATGAGCTACAGTTTCCAGATGGGCAAACCATTTTTGTATAGAAGGGAATAAATCCCAATTCGGAAAATTAATATCCCAACTCATCTTTGAGGCTATTTGGTATGCATTAAGTTTCCTGTTTTTTAAAACATCTAAGGTTTCCATAGTTCTCAAACGATGATGCTTCTTTATTTCATCTATTCTACCCCTAAAATCCTTTATAGGATCTCTATGGCCTGCAAAGGCCATCTTTACCTCAAGGTTATAAACTTTCTCAAGGCTATTAAGATAATCAAACAATGGGTTAACGTATGTGGACATAGATGATATATTAGGAGTTATATTCCCCAATACATGATCCCCGCAAAACAGAATAAAATTATTTGTGTCGTATAAACAAATATGGCCTTTTGTATGTCCAGGTGTTTTTATAACTTTTAGTTCTCTGCCGCACATACTTATAACATCACCATCATTAACATAAGTTATTTTGCTACCTTTAGGCTTATGTGGGGGGAACAAATATCCAGGATGACGTTTTACAGCGTCATCTAAAAGGCTACTGGGAAACCCATATATCCTGGAAAACTCTTTTTCCCTATTCCAAAAAGTTTCTATGTCTTCAACAGGAAATATATACGGCAAATCTTCTTTGGATAGTAAAATTTCACTACTCTCTCTGGCAACATCTCCTATAAGGCCACAGTGATCCGCATGCATATGAGTTAAAAAAAATGTGGTCTTTTCCATATTTACAGCAAGTTCACTCGTTTCTTTCATAAAAATTTCTTTTGAGATTTCTCCTCCTAATCCAACATCAATAATTAACCATTCATCATTTCCTTCCAAAACATAAACATTGGTAAACTTCAAAGGATTTTTTGGTATAGGAATCTTTAACCTATATAGTCCGTTTAGCAATTTCTCAGGCATGCGTATGTAACCTCACGATCTGAAAGCCTGGATTCCAGTTATTTCTCTACCAATTATTAAAGTATGCATATCATCTGTACCCTCATACGTATACACAGACTCTATGTTAGCCATATGCCTTATAGGAGGATAATCTAAGCTTATACCATTAGCACCAAGAATCTCCCTCGCAACCCTTGAACAATATCTTGCAACCCTAACGTTGTTCCTTTTAGCAAGAGATATTTGGGGTGGTGTGGCTTTTCCTTCATTCATAAGTTGGCCCAACCTCATACATATAGCCTGCCCCTTTGTTATTTCTGTGAGCATATCAGCAAGCTTTGATTGAACAAGTTGGTAAGAAGCTATTGGCTTACCGAACTGTTTTCTGTCTAAAGAATACTCAAGAGCCGTCTCGTAACAGTCTATGGATGCTCCTATAGCCCCCCAAGATATCCCATACCTCGCCATATCCAAACATGATAACGGGCATCTCAATCCCTTAGCTAAAGGTAACCTATTCTTTTCGGGAACTTTGCAATTTGTAAATGCTAACTCACCTACTCCACCTGCTCTCATAGATCCTTTTTCCGTTAAATCAGCCTGATAGAAACCATCCATACCTTTTTCCACAAGAAAACCTTTTATTTTCCCTGTTTCCTTGTCTTTTGCCCACACCATTGCAACATCGGCTATTTCAGCCTCAGTTATCCACATTTTAGAACCATTTAATATCCAGTAATCTCCGTGCCTTTCAGCTGTAGTTTTCATACTACCTGGGTCAGATCCGTGATCTGGCTCTGTAAGCCCATAGCACCCTATTACTTCACCTGATGCCAACTTTGGAAGCCAATACATTTTCTGTTCCTCAGAACCCCACATCCAAATAGGATACATAACAAGTCCAGTGTTTACTGCGACAAAACTCCTTAAAGCACTATCAATTCTTTCAACTTCTTGACACACTACCCCATATGTGGTGTAAGTCGCACCAGGACATCCATATTTTTCCTCCATAAAAGCCCCAAGCACTCCCAACTTACCCAGTTCTTTAGCTATATACCTAAAATCGAGAGACTTCTCTTTGTGCCAAGCTTCTTTTACTAACGGCTTAATATTATTCACCAGAAACTTACGTAAGCTTTCTCTTACAATTTTGTCCTCTTCATTCAACAAATCCTCAAAATTATAGAAATCAGTAATAACCATACTTAAAAACCTCCTATACTATCGACTTATGTTGATATCTTTAAGTCGATACATAATCTTATATTACACCTTTTTCATTTAAAATCTTTATATCCTCGTCGTTATACCCTATCAAACGCTTCAGAATCTCTTCTGTATGCTCCCCTAACGTTGGAGGGGGTGAAAAATCTTTTAATTTAGACTCTTTAAGTTTTATCGGTGACCCAACCAACATCAGTTTACCCATTTTATGGTCTAAAGTTCTAACCATGTTTCTAAACATAATCTGTTTATCTTCAAATACTTCTTTTAAATTATTGATTAGGCCAACAGGTATATTATTTTTAGTAAAAATATCAACCCAATAAGAGGCTTCTTTTTCAGCAAATATACCCTGTAGTATTTTTATTAGCTCTTTCCTGTTCCGTACCCTCCCGGTATTGGTTTTAAACTTTTCATCTTTTAGTTTTTCGTCATCCAATATTTCCACCAATTTCCTAAATTGATTATCGTTACCTACAGCTAAATTAAAATACTTATCTTTAGCCTTAAAAGTTTGATAAGGAACAATATTAGGATGGGCATTTCCGTATCTTTTTGGAATCCTGCCACTAACAAGATAATTAGACGCCACATTAACTAAAGCGGATACCGAACAATCCAGTAACGATAAGTCTATATGCTCCGATTGTCCGGTTTTATCTCTTTTTATTATAGCTGATAATATGGATATTGCTGCATACAAACCACTAACTACATCCAATATAGCAACTCCTGTCTTCATGGGCTGACCATTAGTATGACCTGTTATACTCATTAAACCACTTTCCCCTTGCATCACAAAATCGTATCCAGGTAGGTTTTTTTTAGGGCCCGTCTGCCCATAGCCAGTAAGGGAACAATATATTATCTGATTGTTTTCTTTCTTTAAATTTTTATAATCCAATCCATATTTTTTTAGTTCACCTACTCTAAAATTCTCTACAACAACGTCGCATTTTCTTGCTAATTCCTTTATTATTTTCTGCCCTTCTCTGCTCTTTATATCAACTGTTATGCTCTTTTTATTTCTATTAACACACAAGAAATAAGCACTCTCAGTCCCAAGAAATGGAGGCCCCCAGTGTCTTGTTTCATCTCCAATACCAGGTCTTTCAACCTTTATCACCTCTGCTCCTAAATCCGACAATATCATTGTAGCATATGGAAGAGCCAAAACCCTTGATAAGTCCAATACCCTTATTCCTTCCAATGGACTTACAATACTCATTTTTCAACTCCTTTTATGAATAACAATAACAAGTATACAAAAAACAAATAGCGTTATTCAAACATTTTTTATTTATTATTCAAAGGTTAAGATATAAATAAAAAGATGAATAAAAAAGCACATTGACAATTTATAGTAATTATGTTAAAAAATAGAGGAATATTTATTAACAAAGGAGGGAGCCATGAGATACCTTAAGCTATTGGTGTTTATTGTAGGTTTGGTATTTATCTCTACTTCCGCTGCACTAGCTGTAAGACCCATTAACGTAGCCATTATAGCAGAGGAAGGAACTCTTGTTGGAGATGCTATTGTAAATGGTGCTAAATTAGCTGTAAAACAAATTAACGCAAAAGGAGGAGTGGACGGAAAACCTATTAAACTATTTATTTACGACGATCACATGAAAGCCACAGACGCTGTTCAAGCATTTCAAAGGGCTGTTTATGATCACCATGTTGTTGCCGTAATAGGTAGCTGGATTAGTGAAATAGCTTTATCATTGGAACCATGGGCTGCTCGTCTGCACACAATTTACATAACAACTGGAGCAGCTTCACCTAAAATCACCGAAAAAGTGCATAAAAACTATAGAAGGTACAAATACATCTTTCAACTAAAATATAACGCAATAGAAATGGCAAAAACCGTATGCAACTTCATACACGACGACTTAGCAAACTATCATTACAAAACGGCATATGTTGCAAGCGAGAATGCAGCATGGACACAGCCATTAGATGAAGAATATTTAAAATGCCTGCCTAAAATAGGTATTAAGGTAGTGGGACATTTAAGATTCTCCCCAAACACAACAGATTTCACACCTATATTCAGCAAAATCAAAGCTAAAAACCCGGACATCTTAATAACAGGTTGGGCACACACAGGCCTACAAGAAACAGTTCAATGGCACGAAGAAAAACTGCCTTTCCTAATAGTAGGTATAAACGCTCAGGCAAGTACATCCGATTTTTGGAAGAAAAGTAACGGTGCAACAGAGGGAATTATAACACAAGCTGAAGGGTCACCGGCTCCTATAACTTCAAAAACTATACCTTTTGTAAAATCCTACGAGAAAATGTACAATATAACTCCTGCTTACGGTGGATACACAACATATGATGCTATGTATATTTTGGCTAACGCTATAAAAAAAGCAAAAACAACAAACACCAACAAATTAATAAAAGCATTAGAGGCTACAAATTATGTAGGAGTCATGGGTCATATAAAATTTTATCCAAAATCTTCTCCGTTTGCACATGGAATAGTGTATAAAAAAGGTTTAGCCACAGGGGTTATGTTGCAATGGCAACATGGGAAGCTGGAAACAGTATGGCCATCATATGCTGCAACAGCCAAAGTTTTCATACCCCCTTTTGTAAAAAAGTAAAATAAAAAAACAATGAATCTGTTTTGGCAGATTCTCATCGATGGATTCATAATAAGCTCCATTTACGCCGTGGGAGTCGTTGGATTCTCACTCGTGTTCGGCACTGCTGGGGTGTTAAACCTCTCCCACGGCGCTTTATTGGTTGTAAGTGCCATTTTCTTTTGGTTTTTTGTAAGTAATTTCCACATACCGTTAGTTTTAGGCATGGCGGGTGGAATTATAATTTCAGTAATTGTTTCTTATCTCTTATTTATCATTGTGATTAATCCAATAGATAAATCAAAAAAAATCCCTCAAGATGAAAAAGAAGTGTTTGTTCTGACTGCTACTCTTCTTTGGTCAATGATTATTGAGGAGATCTTGATATACTTTTTCAGCTCTAACCCGGTAGTAGCCCCCCCATTCGTAAAAGGAGTACTAAAAATTTTCAACATGAACATTACTTGCAATGAAATACTCCTTTCCTTATCGTCCATAGTAATTCTTATCTTACTATGGCTATTTATAAACAAAACCAGAACAGGAAAAATACTGTTAGCAGCATCTATGAGCCATGACGGTCTTGCAATAAGCGGAATAGACTTAAAAAAGGTATATATAACCCTGTGGGGTGTATACGGAATACTTACAGGCGTCTCAGGTGCTCTACTTGCATCTTTTTTAGGGGCAAGCCCATCGAGTGCAGGACCCTTAACGGGGCTTGCCTTTTCTGTTGTAGTATTAGGAGGCTTAGGGAATATAACAGGCTCAATAATAGCGGCTTTTCTAATAGGATACATACAAACAATGACAGCTTATTTAATATCGCCTGCTTATACACCTATACCCGCTTATGTAATTCTTATCTTAATACTAATGTTTAAACCGAAAGGTCTATTTGGAAGGTTCTAATATGCTGGGAAAAAGTAAATTGATTATCGTATTTATAGCTATATTCTTGATAACTGGCGTGGCACCTTGGGTAGTTTCACCCTACATAGTAGGTGTGATAACTATGGCTTTCTACTTTTCTGTCTTCGTTATGTCTTGGGATTTGTTATTCGGATATTCTGGAGAGGTAAATTTTGGACCTACCTTTCAAATAGGCACTGGGGCATATGTTACGGCACTACTTAACTTAAACACAAGTTTACCCATAGGAATATGCATAATAGGAGGAACGGTAGCTTCAATAATAGCTGGTTTAGTATTAGTTGCTCCCGCTTTGAGACTCAGAGGTCCATACTTCGGACTTATAACGCTTGTCAGTGTGTTTTTATTGGGCGAGATGATAACAATATTCGCCCAATATACTGGCGGCGAAATTGGAATATCTATACCCGCAATAATAACAACTAATCAAATAACTAACTTCTATTTGGCTTGGGGTTTTAGTGCCATTAGTGCCATAGCTATGACAATAATAGCAAATTCACCGTTAGGATTAATTCTACAAGCATCGGCTCAAGACCCGCAAGAAGCAGAAAGTTTAAAATTCAATATAACCAAGTATAAAATACTGGCTTTTTCGGTAAGCGCACTATTCAGTGGTTTATCTGGAGCTTTACTTGTTATATATTTAGGTACGGTTTCTGTAAGTTTGGTCGTTAGTATAGCCGTAGTATTACAAATCATAATTTCAGCTATAATAGGAGGAAGAAGAACAATTATAGGGCCTGTATTGGGCGCTTTTTTTATAATATTACTAAGACAATGGTTACAACCACTTGAGCAATTAAGTTATGCTGTAGTATCAATTTTGGGTTTAATAGTCCTCATGCTATTACCTGATGGACTTATAAGTATATTTGTCGGAAAAAGGTAAGAAAAAATGAACGTCTTAGAATTAATAAACGTAGAAAAGAGATTTGGAGGAATAGTAGCTACAAACAACGTTAGTTTTAATGTTGAAGAAAATGAAACATTAGGCTTAATAGGACCTAACGGAGCAGGAAAATCCACTATTATGCACCTTATAATAGGCATTCATAGGCCTAATGAGGGCAAAATAAAGTTTTTAGGAGAAGAAATTCAAAATTTACCTATACACAAACGCATAAAAAAGGGCATAGCTGTAATGTTCCAGCACTCCAGGCCTCTAAAAAGACAAAGTGTGTTAGAAAATATAAAAGTTGCCCTATTAAAAGATAAAATAAGCATAAAATTTCCTAAGGATATAAATAAAAAAGCTGAAGAATTAGCAAAAAAAGTAGCATTACAGGACTTTCTAAACAGACACTCAGAAGAGCTCCCTTTCGGGGTAATAAGAAGAATGGAACTTGCTAAAGCGTTAGCCCTGAACCCAAAACTGCTCCTTTTAGATGAACCTTTTGCCGGGCTTAATCACTCTGAGGTAAAAGAGTTTTCAGAAATTGTAAATTCAATAGAAAAACAAGGATTCTCGATAATATTAATAGACCATAATGTAAAAGCTGTCTACAACATGGTGGATAGAATGGTGGCCATTCACTCTGGTAAAGTAATATCAATCGGCACACCCTCTGAAGTTATTTCAAACCCAGAGGTCAAAAGAGTGTTTTTAGGAGAGGAATCAAGCAACTTCTTAGAAAAAAAGGATAATATCTCGGATGAGGAAATACTGTCTGTGAAAATAAAATCCCTAAAGTACAACAAAGCAGAAGCGCTAAGAAATATTGAACTTAAAGTCAACAGAGGACAGTTTGTATCCATAGTAGGCCTAAATGGGGCAGGAAAAACCAGTTTACTTAAATCAATACTCTCATTAGTTAAATATGAAGGGGAAATATATCTCGAAGGTAAGGCTTTACACAATCTAAAAACTTCAGAGATAGTAAATTTAGGCATGGCTTTTGTACCTGAAACAAGAGAGTTATTTAAGTATTTAAGCGTGGAGGAAAATTTAGAAATACCTATGCATGATTTAGATAATAAAACACTAAAGGAAAGATTAGATGAAGTGTATTCCATCTTTCCTAAGCTTAAAGAAAGAAGAAAACAAATGGCAGGAACATTATCTGGTGGAGAGCAACAGATGCTTGTAATAGCAAGAGCTCTTGTTAGAAAACCAAAAATTATGGTTATGGACGAACCAACTTTAGGTTTAGCACCTATTATTTTAGAAGAAATATCAAAAATATTAGACTATATGCACAAAGAATTAGATCTGACAATTATATTAGCAGAACAAAACCTGCATTTTGCCCTAAAACATTCCGATGTTGTACATCTATTAGAGCACGGTAACCTAATTTGCGGATGTTCAAGAAAAGAATTCTCTGAAAAAATTGGTGAGAAATATCTGGCGTAATTCTAATTTTGATTTCCCAATAATACTTTTATTACACCATTTATACAGCTTTGACGTCATATGACGTCAACTTGACGTTAAGTGACGTCATTTTCATAAAAAGCTTTAAAGAATAGTAATATACAAAAACATTGCCTTCTAACATAAACACAGCCTCAAATTATCTATTTTTTACAACTTAAAATAACTGCTGCTTTAACATTTCTATCTGCTCCGGCATATACATCTCAGTATAAATTTTTTCTGGGAAATCAATATCTCTGAATGTTATCAAAACTTCTTTTAAATCTTTACTTTTAGGTTCTACGTTAACTATTTCTACAAACACAAAATCTTTTTGTCCATCAGGCACAATACTGGTTTTTCTACCAATAAGAGATTTTAACTCTTGAAACTTCTTTTTTTGTCTCTCTTTTTGCAACTCCTCTCGGCTTATTATTTTTACTCTATCTCTATTCTCATAGAGTTCTTTCCATGCATCAAGAGCTTTTTCCCTTGTAAGAAGCTTATCATCTTTCCAAAGATAACCACCTTTAAGAGCATAGACTTCATTACCAATTTGAATTATACCTTCACCACGAGTTTGGCTTAATAAATCCATTCTCCAAGTGTTGAAATTAATTTGTGGTTTAGTTGACTGAGTTTTTCTTACCTTTTCCGATACAAAAAATTGTATGTACCCTACTTTCCTACCCAACTTTTTCGAATCCCATTCAAAATATATATCGGTTTTTTTATTAATTTCTTTCTGAGCAACGTTAATAATTCTAGTTTTTATATTATTAAATCTATAACCCTTTGGAATAGAAAGAAATTCTTTAAACTCTTCCAAACTTACTTCTAAAACAGCCTGATTATCATATCTTTTTGACTCTTCTAACGTATTCTTTAAAATTTCATATATCCTCACTGCATACTTAGAATTTAAATTCATTATATTTTTAATATAATACTTTGTATATTTTTCTTTAATCTGAAGCAAATACTTCATAAGCATTGAGCTAAACTCTACCTCAAGCACACCTTTATTATACTCAACACTCGCAACAAAATTATATACCCCAAAACGCTTATTAAACCTATCAAACATTCTAAACTGTTTCCTTGTAAGTTCCTGCGCCACCTGATATAAATAATCAAAATCACCAATCTTTTTATCAAACTCGCTTAAATAATCTTTAACATTAATTGAATATATTCTCTTATCTTTTTCAAGAATGGAAATTAAGTAAGCAGATAATTTCAAAGCACTTTCAGAAAATTCACCTCTCATTTTTACCATCTCATCTGGTTTTTTAATTATTAAATCATTAGACATACCTACACTTACCTCCGATTTTCTTATTTCCCTGACTATATCCTAAAAATCACGCAATTACAACACTTATATTACATCTGTTGTACTAAAAAGATGTATTTCATCACATAAACGTTGCACTAAAACTATACACAAAACTACAAAAATACTATTCTCAACAATCAATATTAAAATATAAAAATAAAATACAACATATGTAATAATACGTTGCATTTCATCACATAAACGTTGCATTTCATCACATAAACGTTGCATTTTCTATCACATAAACGTTGCATTTCATCACATAAACGTTGCATTTCATCACATAAACGTTGCATTTAGTCTCAGAAAACCCGCATACAAATAGGATTTTATATCTCTACATCTACATATACATTCTTAAGAAAGAAACATTTACATCTCTCTCTATAAGATCATAGCCTATCTAAACCTTTACACACTTTACAGAGAGAGTCTTTTAATTTTTTTTCTAAAACATAAAGTCCATATCAACCCTCTATATCTTATAATACCTACCATCCAACATACATTTCAACCAGTAAAAAGGCTTGGAAAAGAAATAAAAAAAGATAAAATTATCTGGAAAATGATAGAAAAAACAATGAAAACCTTAGAAAAAAGAAATAAATATTAAAATATAGGAATGTAAATTCACTATTTCTACTTAGAATGGAGGCGTTATGATTAAAAAGATGTTCTTTCTAGTTTTTTTTGTAATTCTATTAAGCAATTTTTCTCAAGCTAATTCCATAAAACAATTACTTAACAAATCAGATAGTAGAAGTTTTAGTACTATATTGAAATTGGCAAAAAAAGGTAATGTTAAGGCTATGTATTATGTAGGTTTATCATACGAAATTGGAAATGGAACAGATATAAATTATAAAAAAGCTGCAAAATGGTATAAAAAAGCTGCAAAAGCTGGATATTCCAAAGCACAATATAATTTGGCTTTTATGTACAGATACGGCTACGGAGTTAGAAAAAATTTGGTTTTATCCTATAAATGGTTTTATATATTAGGAGATAAAAATGAATGTTATTTAGATTCGCAAGAGATGACAAAACCTGAAATAAGAGAGGCTATTAAATTAGCTAATAAATGGATCAGAAAACACTCAGGATAAAAGCTCTCTCTATCCTAAAAACAGCAGTTAATCTATCGCATTTCTTTTTGGCTTCATAATTACTCAAAGTTTTTTTAGACTCTTTAAAAATTAACCTGCTCAATCCACCTACATTTCATAGCTTATCAATCAAAAAAATAACATCAAACAGCTTGACAAACATAAAAATTTACAGTTTATAATTTATAGTTTATAATCAAAACAAATGATAGTTATAGATTTTCACACTCATGCGTTTCCACAACATACAGCAAGCAAAGCCATAAATTATTTATCAAAAAAAGCGGGAATAAAAGCTTATACTGATGGAACGTTGGAAGGTCTCAAAAGATCTATGAAAAAAGCAAAAATAAACTATTCTGTAATATGCAATATAGCTACAAGACCCAAGCACGTTGATGCTATTTTCTCTTGGTGTAATAGTATAAAGAACAGCGAAAACAGTATTATTTCGCTTCCTAGTATTCTTCCTAATATGAGAGATAGAATATTATGGGTAGAAAAAATTGCGAAAGCAGGATTCAAAGGAATTAAATTACACCCAGAATATCAGAATTTTTTTGTAGACGATAGAAATATTTACGAATTATATGAAGCAATAGAAGAAAAAAACATGTTCATACTATTCCATGCTGGGGAGGACAGTGGCTTTCGTCCCCCGTTTCATTCATGCCCTATGAGATTTAGTAAACTCATTAGAGACCTTCCAAATGTAAAGATAATTATAGCTCACATGGGAAGCTATAGAATGTACAAAGAAACAGAAGAGTATATATTAGGAAAAAATGTATTTATAGATACATCTTATTGCTTAGCAGAAATACCTTTAGAAATGCTTAAAAAATTTTTTTCAAAGCACCCCGTGGAAAGGATAATCTTTGGCACTGATTCTCCGTGGAGAGATCAAAAAACATGCCTAGAATATTTTTTGTCCCTACCATTTGTTAGAGACGAAGATAAAGAAAAAATACTCTATCTAAATGCTAAAAATCTTCTTATAGAACTTTAGGGGGCTGATTAAGGTTCTATAGCCTATACAAAAACTCTCTTGGCTTTAAGATAGTTGTTTTGCCTATAGTTTTTCTGTATAAATCTTTAAAATCTTTCACGTTTACAGTAAGTAAATAATCCATTTCATGAAAAATAGCAGTAGAAAATATCAAACCATTGGCCAGTGGTGAGGATTCCAAAACAGGTAAATCTACCATAATATCACTAAGAATAGTAGTTCTGTTTATTAAATAAGTTTTTGTAAATTTTTGAAGGTTTGACAAAGTATATATATTATAGCAAGTATATATTACAATATGGTCTATTTCTACAAGATGTAAAATATTCCAACCCATCTCTTAAAACGCTCTCTAAGGCCAAAATTAAGCCCGTAGAGCGCAAACTTTTTGAAGTTCGATTAATTAATCGATTGAGGACGAGAATGAGCAAAATTCGGCGTTTATTTTGCGTGAATCTTTAACTTACCGGTGTGGTTTTGATTTTAAAGGGCGCTTAAAACCCTCACTCTATTTTTATTATGCTTTGACTACTGTAGCTATAAGCATAAAATTAAGGGGTAAAAGTTAGAGCAGCATTGAGATAGAAAGGATTATGACAGCACAAATTCAAGATACTTTTTTATTTAAAGGCGATAAGTATTTTCTCATTGGAATGCAGGATGGCAACCT
>JALVTR010000124.1 GCA_027035885.1 Desulfurellales bacterium | reverse complement strand
TTTTGAACCGTTTAATTCCAATGGTATTGAAGTTAAGTTGAATAACAATAAAATACAACTGGGAAGTTCTTGCGGTGATGGGGACGGGTTTGATTTATCTATCAATAAAAAAGGGAAATGTCTATATCTTGATGTTGCTACCGGATTTGTTGAATATTTAAAAATAAACTTTGATGCTAGGTTTATAAATAACATAAAAGGTATTCTATGATAATTAATGAACTTGACTTCTCTATCCAAGACAATAACAATAAAACAACTAATCAAAAAGAATGCATCTCAATAAAACCTCTTAATAAAGATTCAAAAGAGGTTCATTTAAAAGATAAAATTGTATATGCGAATAGTGAATGTGAAAAGAAAAAAGAAGATTAAAAAGGAATATCTTCTTCATTGATATCTACTGCTGCGGGTTCTTGCTGTTTATTATGTGGTGCACTGTTGTAATTATTTTGATTACCTTCAGATTTACCACCTAGCATCTCTAATTGTTCAACAATAGTGTATATTTTGTTTCTTTTATTTCCATTAGCATCCACCCAGTAATCTTGTTTTAATCTACCTATGATTGCTATCTTTTTACCTCTTGTTAAATACTGGTATATTTTTTCTCCCAATTTACCGAAAAGAGTGCATTCCATAAATAACACTTCATCATCTCTATCTTTTTGTTTTTTGTTTACAGCGATTGAGAAGTTTAGCACAGCTGTTCCGCTGTTTAAATATTTGAGCTCTGAATCTCTTGTTAAGTTGCCTATTAAAGTCACATTATTCATAATTTCCCCTTTTTTTAAACAAATTATAACTAAAATATACGGAAAAATCAATGTTTTAAGGCAAAAGTGAGAGATTAATTTAAAAAAAGTGGAACTGCATAAGTTACAATTTCTTATGGCGGAAGAGGCAGGATTCGAACCTGCGGGAAAGAATTAACTCTCCGACGGGTTAGCAACCCGCTGGTTTAAACCGTCTCACCCACTCTTCCTTAATGGTCAGAGTGGTAGGACTTGAACCTACAACCTCCTGGTCCCAAACCAGGTGCTCTACCAATTTGAGCTACACTCTGTTTTATGCAGACTGGTCTACAATACGGCTTGTAGAAGGCCACTGGTTACTACCAACTGGTAATTCCAGATATGGTGGGCAGCAAGGGATTCGAACCCCTGACCAATCGGTTATGAGCCGAGTGCTCTACCAACTGAGCTAACCGCCCATAAGCTTGCCGTGAGAAAATCCCAGAGGACAAGCGATGTGCGCTAATGCACTATAAATATTTCTATTTTTTTTGTAAATGGTCTATAATATGACTTGCAGAAGTCCGCTGGTTATTACCAACTGGTGTTTCAGGTTTTTTTAATCTCCATACTCACCATTCATTTTTCAGTCCTTATTATGGCAGAGGATGTGGGATTCGAACCCACGGAGGCTGTTACACCCCAACGGTTTTCAAGACCGCCGCCTTAAACCACTCGGCCAACCCTCTTCAAGTTGTAGAATTTTACCAAAAAAAATATAAAAAAACAAGCTATAGTTCCAACAAAACCGTGAGTTTAAATTTTTTCACTTTTTTGTTTCTATTCTTGTTATAATTACATAAAAAAAGGATACTTATGCTTTTTAAAAAGCTTACTTTAATCCCTTATGGACAATATGATGGTATTCACAGAGTATATAAAGTATATTTGGTTAATTACGAAACCAATCTATTGCTTCAGGGGTATTTAATAAAATCAAAAGAAAAAAGTTTATTTGTGGTATGTAAGCAATTAAATGAATTATATGATGACAGCGTAATAAACACTAATGATATCCATAAGTATATTCCTTTTACAAAAAACGGGACTTATTCGATTGAAATCTTCAATAATAAAATTGCTGGTCTTAATAGAACATTAATAGCTACTTTAGAAATAGATTTTATGAATACCTTAATTAAGGAAGATGATAAACTATTCTCAGATGACCTTATCAAAAAAGCTTTATTACCTTTATATGAGGTAAATATGCCTTTGGCAAATTATCTATTTCTAAGTATTCTAATAGAATATAAAAAAGCTAAAGCAGTCAAATTCTCTTATTCAAGCTTAGAAGAACTTATACAAGAAACATTGTTGATGATATATAAAAGTAAACAATTCCAATCTTTATTATCAACTGACGATGATGTTCTATTAAAATATAATCTGATTTTCCCAATGATTATGCCTTTAAATATACAAAATATAGCTAATTTTTGTTCTTTAATAAAAGTTTTGGAAGACAGTGATGTCTCAATATACAGATTAAAAGTTGAAGATATATTGTATGCAATAGAATTGTCAAAGGAAATACCTTTTTCTAATGTGCCTTATTTCTTAGAAATGATACAAAAATATTTATTTGATACAATAACATTAGATATGACTGAGAGCAAAGAAAAATTGTTAAATGATTTTAAAGATGTTATCTTAAAGTTTTATAAGATAAATAAAATATGTCTTAAAAGAAATAGCACTGTAATCTTTGACGATTTTATACCTCCTGTATATTCAACAGAGTTTTTTAACAATTTAAACAACAATAACACATTTGCTATCTTAAATGATAAATTGGATTTAATAATAGACTTTAATAAGCCTTTATTAACTTATAAGACAAAAGACAAAACATATATAACAAAAGGATATGTTAATGACAATTTTGAATACGAAAATACAGACACTAACATATTTACACTAACACTTGAGAATAGGGGGGAATAATGTTTTTTAGATTATTAAAAGATATTGCAGCTAAGAATCTTAAAAATGAATTAATGTCTATAATAAATTCAAAAAATGCCAGTGTGTCAGTTAATCAGGATAAAACAAATTTGGTAAAATTTTATTGCTTATTACAACAATATGGAAAAGAAATATTTAATTGGGAAGTAGAAACTTTTGAAATAGTTTTAGGAAATCAGGGAATTAGTTATGACAATATAATGAATCTAGTCGGAATGGTATATATTGTGAATAACGCTGATTATGTTCTTAGCCATAGAGCTCATTTTGAGAATGCTGTGCAATTATTGAATGATTTAACACTTTATACAAGTTCTACCGAATACCAACCTCCGCACGAAATAATCTGGGCAATTATAGGGTTGCTGACTTTATTTAATTTGGACAATATTCCAATTATAGGAGATGCTGCTAATTATATAGGTGAATCATTTAAGAATTTTGGTTGGACACAGCCTCCGGCTTTTTTGTTAAATACTCAATTAAGAAATGTTTTTGACCCTATAGAACCTGAATATTATAATAAAATAAAAGATTTGTCTTTTCAAGAATTTGGGAATTTATGTTTAAGCATAAAAACCCCTACTAACGGGTTTGAAAACTATCTAAAACATCATGCGCCAATAATTAAATATGTTGATAACAGAATTAACCTAACGCATACAGAAATACAAACTATATTAAAACACAAAGGATAAAAAATGATAGATAATATTGTTAAAACAGGAAATGTTCTTAATACTGTAGGTGAATTTTTAGCCAAAGATAAAATAATTGGATTAAAAAACGGTTTAAACAATGCTGCTAAAGAAAAATCAGAAATATTAAAGGAACTAGAAAGAACAGAAGAATCTTTAAAAAAAGCAAAAAGAACAAATTTAGGAAATAAAGTAAAACTTTTCCTAGGAGGGATGAGTGTAGGCGGAGGACTTACTGGAGCAGGCGCTTATGCACTGCATAAAAAATTAGAAAAAGAAAAACCGGTAGCATTAGCTACCATTAATGCTGTCAATGCAGACGGTTCTAAAATGAAAAGCAGAATACAAGCTACTCCAAGTGCATTAGAAGCATTAAGTAAAAGTAATACTTTATCATTTAGACATTTTAATAATGGCCAATAAACAAATTATTCCTATAAACCCTATTGTCTCCAGATATGTTGAAGACAATATTTATATAGAAGGTAAAAAAATTAACCTTCAGCTCTATGAGCCTATGAGATTCGTTTATAACTTAGCACCTAAAGAGTTGACTATTATTGCAGGGAGGCAAATTGGTAAATCTGTATATTTAGGGAGTAAATGTTCTACTAAATCAATTATTTCCCCTAATAACAGAATTTTATATGTAGCCCCTCTTGAATCACAAGTGAAAACTTGGTCTAAAACAAAACTTCAAAAGATTATAGATGATTCACCTAGAATCAAACCTTTTTTTCCAAAAAAAGATAATAATGTATTCTTTAAACAAAATACTCTTGGCTCATATATAGAACTAACATTTGCCTCTATGGCATCAGCAGAGCCTGCAAGGGTTAGGGGTAAATCAGCTGATGATTTGTTTATAGATGAAACGCAAGATATTGTTCCTGATGCATTGCCTGTTATTAAAGAAACAACAACATCTTCTCTTAGACCCAGCATTACTTACACTGGAACAGCTAAATCAGAAGACAATCTTACAGGCGTTCTATGGAAAAATTCTACTCAGATAGAAAGGGTGTATAAATGTCCGTCTTGTTCCAGATATAATGTTATAGAAAGACTAAATATAGGAGAACACGGGCTTATTTGCAAATATTGCAAAAAACCGTTAGAGCAAGAACTTTCCAAATTTATAATAGTGAATAAAAAAGACCCTGAGAAAGTGGCAGTAAGATTACCTCAGGTTATTATGCCTATTCATCAAACACCTGTTAAATGGAGAGATATTTTTGATAAATTTAACACATATTCTCCTGATAAATTTAATCAGGAAGTGTTAGGTATTCCTACTGGGTCTGGTCATAGATTTCTAACACTAGAACAATTAAGAAAAAGCTGTGAAGAAGGCAGGAGTATGGCAAGAGGTTGGGAACAAGAATTTCAGATGAAATATAAAGGACGAATATTTATGGGTATTGACTGGTCTGGTGAAGGGCTTAATGATGAAGTTAAATCACGAACAGCAGTGCTAGTTATGGGGCATAGAATAGACGGAGATATAGATGTATTATATGGAGAAATAATTCCTCCGGGAGACCCTGACGGAACACTTGAAAAAATAAAAAAAATAGCATACGGTTTTAGGATAACCAGTATTGGAGCTGATGCAGGAATGGGGGCATATCAAAATGCTATATTAACAAAAGAATTTGGGCTTAATAAGATGCTTCAATTAAGATATATCTCTTCTCATACTAAACCATTTGGTGTGCAAAATAAATATGCAGGTATTGTTTCAATAGATAAAACCTCAGCTATTGATACTGTTATGGGAATTCTTAAAGGCGATTTCCCTTATCCTCCACTTAAACAGGCAGCTATTAATAAATCAACGCCTCTGAAAATCAGATGGCCTAAATTTGCAGATTCAAAACCATTTTTTGATGATATTATGGCTGAATTTTCTCAAGAGAGTAGAAGTGGTAATAAATTATGGACACATTCTCCAGATTCACCTGATGATGCTTTACATGCGTTAGTGTTTGGATTTTTTGCTTATATAGCAAGAGTTACAAACGGGAAACCTATGTTCTATTAGCAAAAAAAAACCCAGGCGTTAGCCTTGGGGTAGCTCATCATTTAATTGCCAAATATGCTAATGACTGAGCTATTTCTGTCATTCCTGCTATTGTTAAGCCGACTGTTACAATTACTTTTATTCTTTCATCATACCTTTCATCTTTAACAAATAAAGTATATCCTATTCCAATCATAGCTAATAAAACTATTGTTAAAACTGTTAAATTCATTAATCCTCCTTATATACATTTTTTAATAATTTGAGCTCCGTCTTCAAGCATAAAGTCGTCAACAATTCTTTCTTTATCCAAATTACCAGTAACCGTAAATGGAGAATTGTCTTTGATATATTCAAGAAGACTTGCAAAGAAAGCTTTAAAGCAGACATGGCTCTCAGGAAACTCTTTATCTTCAT
>JALVTR010000123.1 GCA_027035885.1 Desulfurellales bacterium | reverse complement strand
GGTATAGCCTTTTTACCATATTTTTTCTTTTGATAATCATAATATGCCCTATTGAAATGAGGGTAACCCCTGAAAAGTGGGAATTTGCCAGAAAGCATCATGCCTTCAAGTTTTCCTATTACTCCGAGTAGCCCTGGACCCATAGCTGTAGCCATCATAAGAGCCATAGGATTGTTCAATTTACCAGATTTATAAGCCTCATAGAACTTCTCTATGCCCTCCCTGTCTTCTGGGTTGAAAATCCAACCACCAACACTGTCAACTCCGCCAACTAAGACATTAACTATGGCTGCAGCCTTTCTTGTCTGAACAACGTCCTCATACCTTCCATCCATCCAACCTGGATGAACTGTAGCTGGTCTAATTGTTCCCATTAGCTCAGCCGTTTTCTCAATATCCTCTTTTGGTATGTCGCAAATCTTTGCTGCCCATTCAGGCGTTGCAATCTTCACTGTTTCCCAAAGATAGTCAAACGCAGTCTTCGCAGGCTTGCCTTGGAATGTTAAACCTTTAGGAGCAAATAGAGCGGGCTTGATTTTTTTGTTTCCAATATTGTCGTTTGTAAACCCATCAACCGGTACAACCTCACCTGAAATTTCATCATAAACATAGTAATTTTCAGAAAATGGGAATTGCTCCGGATTTGTATTTTGGCCAAACGCAAAAGGTGTTCCGTTATTGTCGTAAATCAGGAATGGAGCAGATGTGTGTCTTCTTAAGAATTCATCCTCATACCAACCGTTTTTTATCAAAAGTCTAATTATAGCCATTAAAAATACCACATTAGAACCGGGTTTTATTGGTATCCATTTGTCAGCTTTAGCAGCTGTCTCGCTTAATCTTGGGTCGAGGGCAATAACAGTCATCTTATTTAGTCTGCCCTTCGAAAACCTAACTGCCCTTGATACTGAAATTCCAGCGATTGCAGCATTGCTTCCAACTGTTAAAAGAACTTTTGTATTATCCATATCCACTAGCAATTCATCATGCGTAATCATAGTACCTACTGTCACATCAGCACCTGCGTGCTCTGCCATAACACATTGCTGCATAGGAGACCCAACGACGTTAGGACAGCCAGTGGAAGCAGCGAATGCAAATACACCCAACTTTTCATAGGCACAAGCTCTTTGTCCTGTTAAAAGGGCAACCTCATGAGGCTGGATATTATTTTCTTCAACCTTTTTCTTTATGTAATCCATAGCCTCTTTCCAGCTTGCCTTTTTAAACTTCCATTCTCCTCTTTGAGACCCTTCTACTCTAATCAACGGATATTTTAGTCTGTCAGGATTATAAACCGTTCTAATACCTGACTGACCACGTGCACATATTCTACCCCTATTGTAAGTGCTAATCTTGTTCCCATCAATTTTTTGGGGCTTTTTAAACTTTCCGTTAACCCTTGTTCTTACGACAATATCACAAGCTGTAGAGCAAAAACTACAGATATTTGGGAAAACCTCAATCTTCCCTGCGGGTTTCTTCCAATGAGGAGTATAAATACTCGCTTCTGCAGTGGGTCTGAAAAACATCAGACCGCCAGTAACCAACGATGAAAGCTTCAAGAAGTTCCTTCTATTCAATGACACCATAGCCAACCTCCAGCCTAAAAGCTTAAAGTTTCATATCAAAAAACCAAATTCCTTGAACATATTTACTTACTGGGGCAGATTATACAGCAACTCTATTAGAAGGTCAAGGTTCGAGATTTAAATTACTCATCTTAAAAAATACCTTAAAAAGTTAATTTATTAAAGTTAGGCTGTTAGTTTCAAACCTTCGGTAAATATTCTAAAGCCTCCATAACTTTATCCTCTGGATACTCATAATCTTTCATCTGGCCAGATAAAAATAAATCGTATGAAGCCATATCAAAATGACCATGGCCTGAGAAACAGAAAAGAATCGTCTTTTCTTTTCCCTCATCCCTTGCTTTCACCGCCTCATCAATAACAGCCTTAATGGCATGGCAAGTCTCAGGTGCTGGTATTATGCCTTCAGTCCTTGCAAACAATTCACCTGCTTTGAAAACCTCAGTTTGGTTATAAGCAACGGCATCCAACAAACCATCCTTTCTTAGCTGACTCAAGATAGGTGAATCTCCATGGTACCTCAAACCTCCCGCATGTATACTCGGCGGCATAAAGTTATGACCCAATGTGTACATATAAAGTAGCGGTGTCATCTTCGCCACATCGGCATAATCGTAGGCGAAAATGCCTTTTGTGAACGTTGGACAACTCGCTGGCTCAACAGCCACAATTCTAACATCTTTACCATTGATTTTATCTCTCATAAAAGGCAGGGCAATGCCACCTAAATTGCTACCACCGCCACAAGGGGCAAAGATAACATCTGGATAATCACCAATCATTTCAAACTGTTTTTTCGCCTCAAGCCCAATTATAGTCTGATGCAATAAAACATGTTTAAAACACTACCCAAAGCATACTTCGTATTTTCATGGGTTATTGCATCTTCAATTGCCTCACTGATGGCAAGACCCAAACTACCTGGATTATCAGGATTATCCTTTAAAATCTTTCTACCTGTTTCTGTCCTATTACTTGGCGAAGGATAGATTTCTGCCCCCCAAAGGTGAATCATCGACTTTCTAAAAGGTTTCTGTTCATAACTAACCTTGACCATGTAAACCCTAACATCTATGCCAAGCAAAGACCCCACCAAAGCCAAAGCAGAACCCCACTGCCCAGCGCCTGTCTCTGTTGTTAGGGTTTTAACGCTTTCCATCTTGTTATAATACGCCTGAGCAACGGCCGTATTAGGTTTATGAGAACCGGCAGGCGAAACGGATTCGTTTTTAAAATAAATTTTCGCAGGAGTATCCAAAGCTCTTTCAAGGTTCAAAGCTCTAACAAGAGGTGTTGGCCTCCATAAAGAGTAAATTTCTCTAACTTTTTCTGGTATGGGTATCTCCCTTTGATTACTCATCTCTTGCTCAATAATGGCCTTTGGGAAAATTTCTAAATCATCAGCTGTTAATGGCTTTTTAGTTTCTGGATTCAAAGGTGGACTTAAAGGCGTAGGTAAATCTGGTAAAATATTGTACCAAAACTTTGGCATGTCTTCTTCTTTTAATAAAACCTTTTTCTCCATAAACCTGGCCTCCCCTTTAGTAAAATTTGACAAATAGTATCAAACTGGACAGTTTTTTTAAAACATAAAACTTGACAAATTAAAGCTTAGACGTATAATATTTATCAAATGAGAAAATTTTTCTGGAAGGTTTAAAGATGGAAAACATTATTGTCGAAACCTACTCCAAGATAAAAACGGAAATCACAAGCAAACTCGTAGAATTCAAACAAATATGGAACAAAAAGGATGACATAAGAATTTTCAAAGAACTACTATTTTGTCTTTTAACTCCACAGTCAAAAGCTGAAAATGCTTGGGAAATTATAAAAAATTTAGAAAAGAAAAATTTGCTATTTGAGGCTAAAGAAAATATATTAGTAAACGAACTAAGAATGGTCAGGTTTAGAAGAAATAAAGCAAAATATGTCAGAAATGCGCAGAAATTGTTTGTAAAAGATGGTAAACCAAAGATTACAGATGTATTAAAAAGATTTAAAAGTCCCTTTGAAATAAGGGAATGGCTTGTCAAAAACGTCAAAGGGTTAGGTTATAAAGAGGCAAGTCATTTTTTGAGAAATGTAGGTTTAGGTGGAGATTTAGCCATACTTGATAGGCACATCTTAAATGCTCTTTCAAAGTTTGGAATTATCGAGGCTTTACCGAAAACATTAACAAGGAAAAAATATATTGAAATAGAAGAAAAAGTGAGAAATTTTTCAAAAAAGGTAGATATACCTTTGTCCCACTTGGATTTCGTATTTTGGCAAATACAGACAAAAAGAATCTTTAAATAGGAGGAAGAAAGTGAATCAGAAAGCGTTTTACAAACTCAGTTACGGGCTTTACATTATTGCATCAGAAAAAGAAGGAAAATTCAACGGACAAATAGCAAACACGGTGTTCCAAATTTCATCACAACCAGCAACTATAGCAATTAGTATAAACAAACAAAACTTAACACATGAATTTATAGAAAGCTCAGGCACATTTTCTATCACCGTGCTAAGAAAAGAAACTCCTATGCAGTTTATAGGCAAATTCGGGTTTAAGAGTGGGAGAGAAACAAACAAATTCGAGAGTATTGACCACAAAACTGTTAATGGAGTTCCCATTGTTTTAGAAAATGGCGTTGCTTATTTAGTTACTAAAGTGGTTAATAAAGTAAATATATCAACACATACCGTGTTTATAGGAGAAGTTGTAGATGCTGAAGTCTTAAACAATGCAGAACCAATGACTTATGCGTATTATCATGAAGTCAAAAATGGAAAATCACCAAAAACTGCACCAACCTACATTGAAGAAAATAAAAAAGAGATTAAAAGTAATAGTGGAGGGAAAAAGATGAAAAAGTACAGATGTACAGTCTGTGGTTACATTTATGACCCTGAAAAGGGGGATTCAGATGGCAATATAGCACCTGGAACACCATTTGAAGACTTACCTGATGATTGGATATGTCCTGTATGCGGTGTAACAAAAGAGGATTTTGAGGAGGTAGTAGAAGATGATTAAAAAACTTACTGATAGTGTTTACAACGTGGGTGCAATTGATTGGGATAGAACGCTTTTCGATGAAATTGTCCCAACACCACAAGGCACAAGCTACAACGCTTACATTGTTCAGGGTAGCGAAAAAACAGCACTTATTGATACCGTCGAGCCATACAAATTTGAAGAGCTTAAGAAAAATTTGGACGATTTAGGCATAAAAAAAATCGACTATCTGATTTCTAATCATGCGGAACAGGACCATTCTGGCAGTATACCTATGATTTTAGAGATGTATCCAGGAATAAAGCTTGTAACGAATGAAAAATGCAAAAACTTCGAAATGGATCTTCTGCATATACCGGAAGAAAAATTTACCGTTATTGATGAAGGAGATACAATAGATTTGGGCGGAATGACACTTGAGTTCATTTTAACTCCATGGGTTCACTGGCCAGAAACTATGAGCACATACTTAAGAGAAGAGAAAATCCTATTTAGCTGCGATTTCTTTGGCAGTCACGTTGCCACATCTTACACATTTGCAAAGTATTACGACAAGGTCTACCACGAGGCAAAAAGGTACTACGCAGAGATTATGATGCCTTTTAGAACATTTATTGAGAAAAACATCAAGAAAATCAGACAAAAAGAAATTAAGATGATAGCACCGAGCCATGGGCCTGTGTTCGATGATCCAGAATACATAATAAAAGCTTATGAGGAGTGGATTGACCCAATACCGCACAACATGGTTTTGATAGCTTTTGTCTCTATGCATGAAAGCACAAGGAAAATAGTCGAATACTTAGCAGATAAACTTGAAGAAAAAGGTGTAGATGTAAAGATTAGAAATTTAATAAGTTGTGATGTTGGCGAACTTGCAATGGATTTAGTGGATGTTTCTACCATCGTTATAGCTACACCTATAGTTTTGGCAGGTGCACACCCAGCAGCAGTATATGGGGCATATTTGGCAAATGCATTAAGACCCAAAGCAAAATTTGCAGGAGTTATAGGATCATACGGCTGGGGTGGCCGAGCTGTTGACATAATCAAGTCAAATTTGGCAAATCTAAAAGCAGAACTCTTAGAACCAGTATTCGTAAAAGGACTTCCAAAAGAGAAAGATTACAAAAAGTTGGATGAATTTTCCGAACTTATATATCAAAAACACAAATCAATAGGGATAGTGGAATGATATACAAGAAAGCGCCAGAGTTTTGTTTAAAGAATCACGAAAAAAAAGAATACTGTCTAAAGGATTTCAAGGGTAAGTGGATTGTGCTTTACTTTTACCCAAAAGACAATACATCAGGTTGCACGATGGAAGCGATAGAGT
>JALVTR010000122.1 GCA_027035885.1 Desulfurellales bacterium | reverse complement strand
ATTAATGAATTTCTTACGATATCAGAAAGCACGTCGTAACCTTCTTTTAGGAAATCGCTCAGGACCCTTATGTAAAAAACCGTATACTCCAAAGAGGTGAATGCATTGATTGAGCCGCCAAGCCTATTTATATCTGCAGCTATATCTTTGTAAGTGCGATTTTTTGTACCTTTAAAGAGCATATGTTCTATAAAATGGGCAAGTCCCCTCTCATTATCCGATTCAAAGGCGCTTCCAACAGGCATAAATATGCCCACGGAAACGCTTTTTATGTCTCTACTCTTTATCTTTATTTTCATCGGGATTTTCGTTGAGGAAATTTTTTCTTGAGAGAGCTACTCTACCGAATTCGTCTATATTGGATACTTTGACTTTAATTCTATCTCCGATATGTAGAACATCCGATATGTTCGTTATTCTATTGTTTGATATTTGAGAGATATGCAACAGTCCCTCTTTATTAGGTAATATTTTTACAAATGCTCCATATTTTTCAATTCTTGTAACAACCCCTTCAATTATATCCCCTTCTTTTAGAGATGCTGTAATTCCTTTTATTATTGATATAGCTTCCTCTAAGTCTGAATCTAAATTCCCAAATACGTTTACCTTTCCGTCTGGGTTGATATCTATCTTTACATTGGTTTTTTCAATAATGGATTTAATAGTTTTCCCCCCAGGACCTATAAGGTCTTTAATCTTGTCTGTATCTATTATTAAACTTTTTATCTGGGGAGCGTATTTGGATAGTTTGGATCTTGGTGAGGGTAGCGTAGCAAGCATTTTCTCGAGTATAAAAAATCTGGCTTTTTTAGCTTTTTCTAATGCTTCTTTTAATAAAGTGGCATCTACTCCTGTTATTTTAATGTCCATTTGTAATGCCGTTATGCCATCTTTTGTCCCCGCGACTTTAAAGTCCATATCTCCGTAGTGGTCCTCATCGCCCAAGATATCTGTCAAAATAACATATCCACCCTCGTATTTGATTAAACCCATAGCTACACCGCTTACCGGTTTTTTAATGGGTACACCAGCATCCATTAGAGATAACGTAGCTCCACATACAGTAGCCATGGAGCTTGAACCGTTTGATTCAAGTATGTCTGAAACAACCCTTATGGCATATGGAAATTCATCTTCCTCTGGAAGCATAGGCTCTATAGCCCTTTTTGCTAAGTTACCATGCCCAATTTCTCTTCTTCCCGGAGGACCAAGCCTTTTTACTTCTCCGGTTGAAAAAGGCAAAAAATTGTAGTGTAGCATGAAGCGCTCGTATCCCTCTTCAGAGACATCATCAACTATTTGTGCATCTTCCTTTGAGCCTAACGTTGTTGCGGCAAGAGCCTGTGTTTCCCCACGTGTAAATACAGCGGATCCATGTGCACGAGGCAATACGCCAACCTCGCATGTTATTGGTCTTATATCGTCCAAACCCCTACCGTCAATCCTAAAGCCTGTGTTAATAATTTTTGTTCTAACAATATTTTTAACGACATCCTCAAACGCTGCCTTTGTTTTTTCTTCTATATATTCTTCATCTTCAAACTCAGATAACATTTTTTCTTTAACCTCGTATAAAATGGCTTCTATTGTTGAGTTTCTCTTTTTTTTCTCTTTTATGTTAACTGCGTTTGTAAGTTTATCTGAAGCAGTCTCTTCTATCTTGTTCACCAACTCTTCCGAAATGTCAATGGGGACGTATTCTCTTTTTGCTTTTGCTTCTTTTTTTATTAGTTCTTCTTGTATTTCAATTAGGGCTTTTAAGTATTTTTTGCCGAACATTATGGCTTCGACCATTTCATCTTCGCCCAACTCTAATGCCCCAGCTTCTATCATGTTTATGGTATCTTTTCCTCCTGCAAGTATCAGGTTAAGCTTGGATTCATCTAACTCGTTTATTGGTGTAAAAACGCCGAGTTTGCCATTAATTTTGCTTACTCTAACTCCTGCTATGGGTCCATCAAAAGGAATATCAGATAAGCATAATGCACAAGAAGCAGCAAGTATACTTATTATGGCTGGGTCATTTTCTCCGTCTGCGCTAATTGTTGTAACGATTACCTGTATTTCTTGTTTATAATCTTTTGGGAATAGAGGTCTTATAGATCTATCAATTAACCTTGAAATAAGTGTTTCGTGTGTGGATGGTTTACCTTCACGCTTAACAAACCCACCAGGTATTTTCCCAGCAGCATAAAACCTTTCTTGATAATTGACGGTCAGTGGAACAAAATCTAAAAATTCCTTTGGCGGGTTTTTCTCAGAAACTGCTGTTGCTAATACAATCGTATCACCCAGGCTAACAACGCAAGCTCCATCCGCCTGTTTGGCATATCGCCCTGTTTCTATTCTTAACGTCTTTCCATCTATAGTTTTCTCAACGAAGGCCATAGTTTAACCCTTTAAACCGAGTTCTGTTACTACCTTCTTGTACTGTTCGAAGTCATAATTGCGTAGGTACTTTAATAGTTTTCTCCTTCTACCAACGAGTTTGAGAAGCCCTCTTCTTGAATGAAAATCCTTTGGATGCTCTTTGAAATGCTCTGTAAGATATTTTATCCTTGCCGTTAAAAGGGCAATTTGTACCGCGGGTGATCCAGTATCGTTTTCGTCTTTCCCAAACCTTTTTATAATCTCTTTCTTTTGGTCTTTATCAATTGCCATACATAACTCTCCTTCCTTTAATTTTTACACATTAATATTATACAAAAAGCCTATTATTGTAAAGCATTTTATAATACGTTGACTTTAATAGGAATTTGAGTTAAATTACAGATAAATACGATAAACGGAGGTTAAAATGGGTACTAAAGGTATCGAGATTGTTGGAATGAATGTTGATGAGTTAATTAACTTGCTAAATAAGGCTTTTGCAGACGAGTGGCTTGCCTATTATCAGTATTGGCTGGGGGCAAAGGTTGTCAAAGGTCCTATGAAGGAATCTGTAATAGCAGAATTGACAGAACATTCAAATGATGAACTCAGACATGCTGATATGGTTGCAAATAGGATTATACAGTTGGGTGGCGAACCTATTTTAAATCCAAATGGATGGTATGATTTTACAAACTGCGGATACGATGCTCCAGCCGACCCTGTTGTTTATGAAATTCTGAAACAAAATATAAAAGGTGAACAGTGTGCAATTGAAGTTTACCAAAACATACTTGAGATAACACATGGAAAAGACCCCGTAACCTATAATATGGCTTTACAGATTTTGGAAGATGAAGTAGAGCATGAGGAAGATTTACAATCACTACTTGAAGACATTGATATAATGATGAAAAAATAAGTGGGAGGGGAAGTTTCCCCCTTTTTTCTTGAAATAATCTCACTCTATAAACTATACTTTAAATGTGTGTGGAACTGTTTGCAAGGAAAGGGGAATTTTATGGCTAAAAAGTACATATTTATAACGGGGGGTGTTGTTTCTTCTTTGGGTAAGGGTATTACATCTGCTTCTTTGGGTTTTCTTTTGATGTCGTATGGTTTTAAGATTTCCATTGTAAAGATAGATCCTTACATAAACGTTGACCCAGGAACAATGAATCCTTATCAGCATGGTGAGGTTTATGTACTTGATGATGGAGCAGAGACAGACTTGGATTTAGGGCATTATGAAAGGTTTACTGGCTTGACACTTTCCAAAAAGAACAACTTTACCACGGGGCAGGTTTATTACTCTGTAATCAGGAGGGAAAGAAGAGGCGATTATTTAGGTAAGACTGTTCAAGTTATCCCACACATAACTGATGAGATAAAAAGGCGTATAAAAGAAGCTGGTAAGGATAAGGATGTATTAATTGTTGAAATAGGTGGTACGATTGGGGATATTGAAGGGTTGCCATTTTTAGAGGCGATTAGACAGATGAGGTATGATGCAGGTCGAGAAAACTGCCTGTACGTACACTTAACACTTGTTCCTTACATAAAAGCAGCGGGAGAATTGAAAACAAAACCAACCCAGCATAGTGTTAAAGAGTTGCAATCTATAGGTATTTCACCGGATATTATCGTATGCAGGAGCGAGAAAAAGCTTACGAAAGATGCTAAAGAAAAGATTGCAATGTTTTGTAATGTTGAGAAAGAAGCGGTTATAAATGCAATTGATGTTGATACGGTGTATGAAATTCCACTTAAGTTTAGAAAGGAGAAACTGGACAATCTTGTAATAAAAAAACTCGATATTATGCCCGCGAGGAAACCTAATTTTACTGAATGGGAGGGGATGGTTGAGGCTATAAGGAAACCTAATGGCTATGTAAAAATAGCTTTTGTTGGTAAATACGTTGATTTAAAAGAGTCTTACAAGAGTTTAGTTGAGGCCTTTGTCCATGCAGGTGCAAGTCTCAAGTTAAAGGTGGATTTAAAATGGATAGAAGCTGAGGATTTAGAAAACGACGATTTTAAGGAATTACTTGGAGATGTTGACGGTATCTTGGTTCCAGGAGGATTTGGTTTAAGGGGTATAGAAGGAAAAATCAAGGCCATAAGGTATGCTCGTGAAAATAATATACCGTTTTTAGGTATCTGTTTGGGTATGCAGGCTGCTGTTGTTGAGTTCGCGCGTGATGTGGCGAATTTAGAAGGTGCGCATTCTGAAGAATTTGACAAATCGTCACCTCATAAGGTTATACATTTGGCGAAGAAATGGGAGAAAGATGGTAAGATTATAGAGAGGGATGAAACATCAGACAAGGGTGGAACAATGAGACTTGGGGCGCATCCTTGCTTTATTAAACCGTCCACTTTAGCGTATGAGATTTATAAGAGAAAGAAAATAAGCGAAAGACACAGGCATAGATACGAATTTAACAATGAATATAGAGCAGTTCTTGAGAAAATGGGGCTTGTTGTAAGTGGAGAAAGTCCGGATAGAGAATTCGTTGAAATTGTGGAGTTAAAAAACCATCCATTTTTTATAGCTGTTCAATTTCATCCTGAGTTTAAGTCAAGGCCTTTGTCTCCGCATCCAATAATAAAAATGCTTGTGGAAAAGAGCTATGAATCAAAGAGACTTAAAGAAGCAGATTAAGTCAGGTAAAATATTAAATTTGTACACATTTTGTGGGGACGATTATTTTTTAAAACAGTTGTATTTGGAGAGGATTGCAAGAACAAAAGGTATAATAATTGAGAAAACTTATGCTGAAAATGAGGAAGAGTTAAGGGAAGCAAATTTAAAAGCTTTATCGGGTAGTTTATTTAATTCTGGTAGAAAGCTTATTTACTGTTACGTTGCTTTTAAATTAAGCAAAAAAATAAGCCTTAAAGAACCTAAAAACAATATTTTTGTGGTAGATTCTTTAGATTGTAACTCCGATTTTTCAAATACTGTTGTTTTTAAAAGACCGACATCAAAGGAAATTCAAGAGTTTTTGTTTTATAAAGCAAATGTTCATAAAAAGCTTATAGAGGCAGAGGCTTTAAACTTTTTAATAGATTTATTTTCTGGTAAAAATACAACCTTTGTTAACAACACATTTGATGCGGTTTTACTATTCTGTGATAGTAAAAGCTCTATTACTTTAGAGGATGTAAAACAATCAATTTTTGAAACTTCAAAGTTTTATACGAAAGACCTATTTAAGTTCTTAAATAAGGGTGATTTAAAAGGTCTTTTGGATAAAATAGACAATATATTGAGTCAGATACATCCTTCTCTTTTTGTATATCTGTTAACGGATAATTTTATTAAAGTTTATATTGCGTGCAATTGTGATGAAGATTGTTTTTCTCAAACGTTTAAAGGCTACTATTCTTCTTTTAAAAGATTGTGCGATAAATTTGGTAAAAAAAAGGTAAAATATATATTAAATGACCTGTATTTTTTGGATAAAATGGTAAAAAGTTCTGGCTTAGAAGGAGTTGAAACACTAATAAAAGCCAAAATGGTGCAGTGGGTAGCGTAATGAACGTTGTCGGGATAGAGGAACTTGAGCATAGTTTCGTGTTGAAAAATTTTGATTTTGAAATTGATGTAAGTGAAAATGGTTTCATAAGAAACATAAATGTAGTTAATTCTGTAGATAGCATAGTTTGCAACCCATCATTTATCTTGAGTATTTCCAATGGATTGAGTGAGCCTTTTGTTAGTCAACTTTCAAGTTTAGTTTCATTCGAGTTTGACGCTGATTTTGGAAAGGTCAAGAGGATTTTTACAATAAAAGAGAAAGCTTTTGTGATGGATGATATATTCGTTGCTACCAAAGGAAGTCAGGTTGATTATGAGCTTGATTTTTGTTTTAGAGGTTTTAATTATTTTATGGTTGGTAGAAATCGTTTTAGTATAGACGAAGCTGTTAACGTAGACGCCAACGATTTTTTGCTTGTTAGCGAAAAACAGGATATTTACCTTGGTTGCATATTTAAAGAACATATGGAGTTGAATTTTGTTAAAGAAAAAGAAGAACTAAACTTTAAACTTCTAAAGAAAATAAATCTCGATAGAATAGATATGTTTATGCTTTCATATACCTTTTCTTTGGTTTAACTATCTTTGTTTGATACTCCTGCCGAATCAAAAGTTGCCATCTCGTTATATACCTTGATAGAGGCCTCTATGATGGTCATGGCCAATGCAGCGCCTGTTCCTTCGCCAAGCCTCATGTCCAAGTCCAGAATGGGTTTCTCTTTGATCCACTGTAAAAATCTGTGGTGACCCAATTCCTGCGATTTGTGGCTAAAGAACATATAATTTTTTACTGCAGGGTTTATCTTGTATGCAACCAAAGCCCCAGCGGATGATATGAATCCGTCAATCACAACAGGAATCTTGTTTGCTGAAGCCCCAAGAATGAGTCCGCATATGCCTGCTATCTCTAAACCACCAACAGCAGAAAGTGTGCTTAAGGGCTCTGTTAATAGCCTTTTGTTTTTGTCAAGCGCGGTTTTTATTACCTTTATCTTGCTTTTGAGTTTATCGTCATTTATGCCCGTGCCCCTACCTGTTACGTTTTCTACACTTTCTGGCATTAAAGCTGCAAATAGGGCTGATGAGGGCGTGGTGTTGCCTATTCCCATATCCCCAGTGCCCAGAATGTCAACGCCATCTTCTAAAGAGTTGTTTGCAAGCTCAATGCCCACTTCAATGGCTTCAATCGTCTCTTCTTTGCTCATAGCAGGTCCTTTTGTCATGTTTTTTGTTCCATATGAGACTTTCTTTTTAATAAGATTTTGATTATCATTAAAATCGTAATCTACTCCGATATCCACAACTTTAACCTCTGCGTTTGCGTGTCTAGATAAAACGTTTATTGCTGCACCACCATTAAGCATGTTTAAAACCATCTGGGGCGTGACCTCTTTTGGATAGGCAGAAACGCTCTCCTCTGTAACGCCGTGATCTGCTGCAAATGTATAAATTCTTTTTTTATTGATTTTCGGGGATGCTGTATTTTTAATTAGACAATATTTTTTGGATATATCTTCAAGTCTACCCAAACTGCCCTGTGGCTTTGTTAGGTTGTCCAAATGGTCTTGTATTTTGTATTCTAAAAATCTGTCCACAGGTTTAATTCTACTTATTGTTTCTTCTAACAGAGACATCTTTACCCCCTTTTAAAAATTCAACTTATTTTATCACACTTAGTTTATATTTTCAAGGAGGAGGTATTTATTCGTTTTGCCGTTTAAAAAATGTTTTGATAATTCAAGGTAGATTTGGTAAAATCTAAAAACGGTTTTTTAAAATTAATCAAAAATAAAATCTTTAAATGGAGGTGGTCGTGAAGAAGCTGTTTAAGTTTTTAACGCTATTGGTTGTTGTTGGTTTCATAGCATTTGGTCTTGCCATGTTTTTTACTAAAGATTTATCATCTACAGCAGATGGTTTCTTTAAATCCATTAAGAATGGGAATTACAATGAGGCTGAAAAGTACTTGTCTGTGAACTTTAAACAGGTTACTACGATAGATCAGCTAAAGAAAGCCTTTCCTGTATCGAGATTTAAGGATTACAAAGATTGTAGCTTTACAACAAGGGTAGCAAACGCTGATGGTACGGGGAAATTAAAAGGAAAGATCAATTTTACAGACGGCTCTGCTATCCCTGTTGAGATTGCGCTTATAAAGGAAAACGGTTCTTGGAAGATAAATCACATCAATTTACCCAGATCTGGCATAACAACAACCTCTTCTGTCAATGTTGATAGACCAAAGCAGAATCAGACTGATATTGCGGGTATTGTTAAAGAAACAATGGAGAAATTGGGGAATGCCATAGCCACAGGTTATTATTCAGATTTTTACAGCTATACAGCACCACAATTTCAAAACACGGTTACCATTGAAAAATTGGAAAAAGCATTCAAACCGTTTAAACAGGCACCTATAAACTGGAAGGATGTGAGCAATCTAAATCCAGTGATACAAAAGAAGGAAAAAGAGAGTAATGGAGTCTTAAAGATTTTGGGCTATTTTCCTTCTCAGCCAAAAAAAGTTGGTTTCGACTTTGAATATTACAAGAATAATGGTAAGTGGCAAATCGTGGGCGTGTTTATAAGATTGCAGGATTAGTTAACCAATCTTAAAGCAAAAAACTCATAGGGCTTTAGTATTTACCCATTGCTCTCTTTAGTTTGGCCAGAGAGATGTAGTATCCATAAAGAGCGTGGTAATAATTAAGCTCTGCCTGCGTAAGGTAAGTTCTTGCATCCAGAACCTCTGTTGATGTTGTCATGTTTTGTTTGTAGCGAACGTTTGTGATTCTAAAGTTTTCCCTTGCCTGTCTCAAACCCACAATAGCCGTTTTTATATTTTCCTCTGCAGTTTTTAGTTCGAGATACGCCTTTTTTACATTGAACTTTATCTCTTTTTTTATCTGTAGATATTTTTCAAATAGTCCAAGTTTTTTGTGTTCCTGTTCTTCTACATCAAATTTCGTTTTGAATGAGTCAAATAAGTCCCATTTGATTTGCAGACCGAACAAGGAGTTGTGGTTATTAGAGAGTGTATTGTCTTGAGCAAGCATGTTGTATCCACTTCTTTGATATTGTGCAAACACTCCGATGTGTGGATAGTAGTTGCTTTCTGCGAGTTTTATTGCGTATCCTTGCTGTTTTAATTGCAGAGAGAGTTGTTTCAATAGAGGATTATTGTTTAAGGCTATTGTGTAAAGCCTTTTTAGTGGCAAGGTAAACCTTCTAAACAAATCGATATCTTTTACGTCTATACACTCGTTTATGTTGTTGTCTAAAGCTACATTTAAAGCAGATAGAGCTGTTTTTAGGTTGTTTTTTGCTTTAACTTCATTTTCAATGGCATTAGCCAGTGCCACCTTTGATTTCAAAAGGTCGTTTAAGGGTATCATTCCCTCTTTGTATAAATTTTCTGCGTCTTTGACATGAGCATTTAGTTGCCTGACTGCTTCCCTTGCCGTCTTTAAGTATTTTTTTGCAAGTAATATGTTAAAATAGACTATTTTTACATTTTCTGCTAAATCTAATAAGGCTTCTTTCTTGTAGACTTTGCTTAACTCTACACCAAGCTTTGCTATTTCTCGCATTGATGATAAGGCAAAACCTGTAAAAATTGGTTGCGTGATAGTTATGTTCCACTTGACAGAGTTTTTATCCCCCATTTTCATTTTTCTTCCCATTGCTAAAGCATAAGGGTAATCATTTAGGCGTGTGTAGTTGTATTCGAACCCTATTTTGGGTAGCATGGCTGAAGTTGTACTGCGTTCATGGGCAATCGATGCTTTTATATTTTCTTCCGTTGCTTTTATTAGATAACTTTTGCTTAAGGCCTGATTTATCGCCTCTTTTAAAGTATAGACCCTTTTTGCACATGATATTTGAGTGAGTATCAGTATCAAAGCAAAAACCAAACCTACTCTTTTCATAGCTACCCCTTTTTAATAAGATTTTACAAAAAATAGTTTCATTTGCAACTTTTTAACAAAGTTCGCCATTTTTTATTTTTTCCACAATACTTTCAACCTGTTTTCGGGTTTTTGCTAATGTTTTAGAGTTATCAATCACAATATCTGCAAGTTTTCTTTTCTCATTTATTGGCAATTGTAAAGATACCTTTTTTAAGGCTTCCTCTTTTAATATATGATCCCTTTCCATTAATCTTCTTATCTGTAGCTCTTTGGGAACATAAACGACAATGATACAGTCAAACTTTGATTTTAAATCCTTTTCGAGCAACAAAGGCACATCTGAAATGACAAAGGCATGCGGGTCTTCGTTTTTTATTTTTTCAAGCATCTCTAATCTTTTTTCTTCGACAGCAGGATGTACAATTGCCTCAAGTAACGAAAGTTTTTTATTGTCATTTAAAACCAGCCTGCCCAGTTTTTTTCTGTTTATTTCCCCATTTTCATGCAATATCTCTTTTCCAAACACCTTTACGATCTCAAAATAAGCCTTTTCTCCCCTTTTATAAACGGAATGGGCGATTTTATCTGCATCTATAACATAAAAACCCAAGTCTTTAAATATCTTAGCTACTGTTGATTTGCCCGTTGCTATAGAGCCCGTCAATCCGATTAGTTTCAATTAAATACCCTCCAATGGGCAGCCATTACAAATGGGCTTTTTCCTGCAAAACTCCTTTGCCAGTTTCACTATCAAAGCATGATACTCGTTGAACAGCTCTTCATCAAGAGGCAAGTTTTCCATGAAGAGATTTTGTATTTCATCGTAGTTTGAGCATTCACATAGCTTGTGTCTTTTGACTAAACGTTTTGTGTATGCATCAACGACAGATATAGGCTTTTCGAAGGCATAAAGTAAGATGGAATCTGCCGTTTCTTTGCCGACGCCTTTGACGTTTAAGAGTTTTTGCCTTAGGGCTTTTGTGTCTAACTTCGACAATTCTTCAAATCCACGATTTTCTACAAAGAACTTTGAGATGTTTTTTAAATACTCGGCCTTTTGATTGAAAAAGCCTGCGGGTTTTATGAGTTCCTTTATTGTTTCGGTATCCATTTTGTAAAGCTTTTTAAGTTCTAGAAGACCGTTGTCTTTTAGGTTGTCTAAAGCATTTTCAACGTTTTTCCATGCCGTATTTTGTGTTAAAATTGCTCCAATTACCACCTCATCTCTTGTTTTTGCTGGCCACCAGTGTTGTGGGCCAAACCTTTCATAGAGTCTATTGAAAATTTCCAGAAGCTTCTCTTTCATGTTTTCTTTTATACTTCAAAACCATTTATGTTTTCAAGTTGAGTTTAATTTTGAATTTTTCTATACTAAGTTATGGAGTGTTTTTATGAACTTTCACAGTAGGGCAATTGTGCATCTGTCTAACTTACGCCATAACTTTGAGGCAATAAGCGATTTTGTTGGGAGAAGTGTCTTCATCATACCTGTTATTAAAGCGGATGCGTATGGCCATGGTATTGTGAGGATTGCAAAAGAATTGTCTACTTATGATAATGTGGCTTATCTTGGTGTTGCGCATATTAAAGAAGGTGTGATGCTTAAGAAAAAGGGCATAAAAAAGCCTGTGCTTGCCATGAGTTGCGTAGATTCTTTCGATATAGATACTATGCTGAAGGCCAGAATCACACCTGTTGTGCATAACGTTCTGTTGCTTGAAAGGATTATAGAATATGCAAAGTCCAAAGCTTTAAACATAAAAATGCATCTTAAGTTTGATACAGGCATGGCACGTCTTGGGATAAGGGAAGAAGAGGTGGAAAAAGCTTTAGAACTTTGTAGGGAAAATTCAAGTTACATTACCGTGGAAGGATTGATGTCACATTTCAGTGACTCTGAGAGTGACCTTAACTGGACTAAACTTCAGTTTGACAGGTTTAAAAGGATAATAGAGCTTTTTGAAAGTAGAAATATAGATGTGAAGTATAAACACATAGCAAACACAGGCGCTATACTTTCTT
Source organism: Desulfurellales bacterium (assembly GCA_027035885.1). Classification (GTDB taxonomy): domain Bacteria; phylum Campylobacterota_A; class Desulfurellia; order Desulfurellales; family Hippeaceae; genus Hippea. The sequence goes on along the minus strand of JALVTR010000122.1, from coordinate 15,129 downwards.
TAAAAGAGTCTCACTTGAACTGTGTAAGGCCGGGTTTGGCGCTTTACGGCTATGTTCCTGAAAAAAGTTTGAAAAATGTTTTTGACTTAAATCCTGTTTTAGAGATACAATCACAATTGATAAATATACACAGGCTTAAGAAAAAGGAAGGTATTAGTTACGGAAGGACGTTTGTGGCAGATAAAGATATGGTTGTAGGTGTTGTAGCTTTTGGGTATGCAGACGGCCTACTTAGATCTTTGTCTAACAAGATGGAGTGTATTGTTAACGATAAAAAGGTAAAGTCAATAGGAACGATCTGTATGGATATGTTCATGTGTAACCTAACGGGTGTTGAGGCAAAAGTGTCTGACACTGTGACGATTCTTGGTTTTGGTAAAAGCCAATCAATTACGGCGTATGAATTGGCAGAAAAAAGCGGTACAATTCCCTATGAAATCTTGACAAATATTGGAAAAAGTATAAGGGTTAAAAGGGTTTATAGGAAATAAATGGAATTTGTAGCAGGTATTGGACGGTTTGTATTAGGATTTATAGCCGATTTAGGCGGTATATTAATTTTACTTTTTCAGTTCTTAAAATCTCTTTTTGAAAAGCCAAGAATACACTTAACCTTCGAGCAGATGTACTTTATAGGCGTGAAATCGACGCTGATTGTTTTTTTAACATCCATGTTTGTTGGTATGGTTGAGGTTTTGCAGATCTATCACGGTTTCCATAAATTTGGTGCAGATAATATGATAGGCTACACAGTTGCAGTATCTTTGGGACGTGAACTTGCACCTGTTTTGACAGCTTTAATGATTGTGGCGAGAAACGTGTCTGCCATGGCTGCAGAGATTGGAACGATGAGAGTAACCCAGCAGATCGATGCGTTGGAGGTTATGTCCGTTAACCCTGTTAATTTTTTGGTCGCACCGCGTATCGTTGCTACGATTGTCATGCTTCCAGCGCTTGTGGTTTTGGCAAATGCTGTAGGCAATGTTGGTGGCTATGTGGTAGGTGTGGGTGTTTTGCACCTAAACCCTGTAGCATATATAAAAAATATTCAAATTTACATAGAGACAACGGATTTGACTTATGGATTGATAAAAGCAGCTGTTTTTGCTTTGATAGTTTCTTTGATTGGTTGTTATATGGGAGTAACCACGAAAGGTGGATCAAGGGGTGTGGGTATTTCAACTACAAAAGCTGTTGTTGCAGCAAGTGTTAGCGTACTTGTTGCCGATTACTTTTTAACGGCATTTTTGTTTTAGTAATGATAAAAGTTAGAGATTTAAGTAAGACGTTTTATAACCAAATTGTTTTAGATGGTTTGGATTTGAATATAGAAAAAGGGAAAATAACTGTAATTATTGGAAAAAGTGGTGCTGGGAAGAGTGTGTTACTAAAAAACATTATTGGCCTTTTAAAGCCTAATAACGGTTCTATAATGTTTTATGATAAGGATATTGCAAAAGTTAGCTACAAGGAATTAAAAAAAATTAGACTTAATTTTGGTGTCCTGTTTCAGGATGCAGCTCTATTTGACTCATACAGTGTGTTCGACAATGTTGCTTTTCCTTTGATCGAGCGTAAAATAGTGAAAAGTAGGAAGAAGACAGAGGAGATGGTGAAGGAAACGTTGAAACTTGTTGAATTGGAGGGAATAGAAAAGAAGATGCCGTCAGAGCTTTCAGGAGGTATGAAAAAGAGGGTTGGTTTGGCGCGCGCTATAGTTACGAAGCCCAAGATAATATTCTTCGATGAGCCAACTACAGGGCTTGATCCGATTACTTCAATGTCCATTGCAAGCTTGATTCAAGATATGCAGACAAAACTTAAAACAACGTGTTTCATCATAAGCCACGATCTGGCTTTGACATTCAAAATTGCGGATAACATAGGCTTTTTGCACAATGGTAAGATTATTGAGTTTGGGGATAAAAACACAATCATCAACTCCCAAAATCCAACGGTTAGGGAGTTTTTAGAAAGTTATTTTGCAGGAGAGAGAAATGACTAATAAAAAGGCTGAAGTTATAGTTGGTATATTTGTGCTTGCTATACTTTTGGTTTTGGTATGGCTTTCGACACAGATGGGTAAATTGACTTTGGAAAAAAAACCCACATACACTGTTTATGCAGTCTTCAATGATGTTTCGGGTTTAGACGTTAAGACAAAGGTGAAAATAGCAGGTGTTGATGTGGGCTTTGTTAAAAGTATATTTTTGAAAGGTGGCAGAGCAGTTGTTGCGCTTGATATCTACAAGCAGTACAAAATACCAAAAGATTCGGTCGCAATTATTAAAAGCAAAAGCCTTTTGGGTGAGAAGAGCTTGGAGATTGAATATGGAAAGTTGCACCAATATTTACACAACGGTGATTATATAGCAAGAACCGTGTCTCCTGTGAATATTGGCACTTTGGTAACTAATATTAACAAAGTTTTTAATCAGCAAAACAGGCAAAATATATCAAAAGCCATTGAAAAGATAAGTGAGCTTTCACAGCAGCTAAATGAGGTTGTAGCGGAAAACAGACAAAACATAAAACAGGCTATTGCAAACTTTAATAAATCTATGAGTACGTTGTCTGAGATTCTCAAGGAGAACAGAAAAGATGTTAAGTTGGCTATAGAAAACGCAAGGCTTGCCATGCAAAAGTTGAACGAAACGTTAGAGAATGTGTATTTGTTGAGTAATAATCTTAAAAATGGTAAAGGCACCTTGGGTAAGCTACTTGTGGATAACTCACTTTATAACAACATAAACGGTGCTTCAAGCCATATAAAGAACATAGCGGCAAAGATAGACAACGGAAAAGGCACCTTGGGTAAGCTTGTCAACAACGATGAGGCTTACAATAATTTAAACGCTACGTTAAGGAGTATAAGGGAATATTTGACGCGCGGAAACCAAATAGCTTTAGATACCTATGCTGGTTCTGAGTACAACTTTAGGGATTCTTACAGCAAAGGTATTGTAAATGTTGATGTTTATACGATGCCTGATAAATTCTACAGGATTGGAGTTGTAAATGAACCTAATTATAAACATTCTGAACACCCAAAGAGCACTGATACTGTAACAAGGTTCAACGCAATGATGGGGAAGAGGTACTACAACTTTGTTTTGAGAGCAGGAATAGAAGAATCTACCTTTGGTGCGGGTGTGGATTACTACACAATGGGTGATAAACTCAAGGCGAGTTTGGACGTATTTGATTTTAATCATACCAATGATATGAGAGACAGGCATCCTCATATGAAGTTTCAATTAACTTATAGATTACTGCGACACTTTGACATATTTGGTGGCGTAGATGAGATACTCAATTCAAGAACGAGAACTGCATTTTTTGGCGGAGGTGTTGAATTCTCAAGCGACGACATAAAGTACCTTTTAGCAAAAGCGCCATCCATATCACCTAAATAAACAGAAGTTTTCTTTTTCGTTTTATTGCACCACATTTATGAGCGAGGTCAAAGAAAGTTTCTATAGATTCTTTTTTTTCATCGCCTAAGTCGTAAGATATGTTTTCAGTGAGGTATCTTAAACATTCATTTTTTGGAATTATATTTGTATACTCATCGCAAATCTGATTTATGAGTTTTTTCCCTACCTCTTTTGCCTTTAAAAATTTTTCCGCAGTTTCATTGTTTAAGTTTTTGTTTGTTATCCATGCTGCAAACACAAATGAAAGATGAGTAAACTCATACCACTCTACAGCGAGGTCAATTGCTTTGGTTTTACCTTTTAAGCGTTTTAAAGCTCTGTCACCAATCACAAGCTCGCAATCTGCATCGCCATTAAAAACATAGTCAACAGTCATTTTGTATTTGTATGTGAAAAGTACCCTTGCAAGTGCATTAGACGTCTTTGAGTTTTTATCTAGTTTAACAACTTTCACGTTGCTTAAGGGTTTATAAAGGAAGAAAACGACGCTTTTGACCTTTTTTGCCGTTGATATGCAGCCATCCCTTAAAATTCTGTAGTTGTCTGAATTTACGTATTCCACAATAGATGCGTTGCTTATATCTACCTTATTTTCAAAAAGAAGCCGAGCGCACTGACTCGGCACATCTGATAAAAATTCAAAATCGTTATCAATAATGCGTTTCTTTAAGGCATAGTACAATGGTATGGCATTTAAGAATTCAACTAGGGCAACCCTCATACCCTTTTTTCCACCTTTTGTAACCAGCCCTTTGGAGCTTCTATTTTGCCTGTCTGTATACCTGTGTAATAATCATATATTTTTTTCGAATATTTTCCAACTTCGTTGTTGTTTACGTTAATTGAGTTTCCATCTTCAAAAACATATTCACCAACAGGAGATATAACTGCCGCAGTTCCAAGTCCACCAGCTTCGATAATTTCACCGCTTTTTATTCCTTCTATAAAATTGTCTAACCTTACACGCTCTTGTTTTGCTTTTACACCAATTTTGCCTGCTATCTCTATGATGCTTTGGCTTGTTATGGATTTTAGTATTGTATCTGTAAATTCAGGTATTATGACAGTTCCACCTCTAAGGATGTGGTAGTGGTTCATTGTTCCGGCTTCTTCGATGTAAGTGTTTGTTACATCTAAGTACAGCACTTGACTTGCGCCGAATTTGGCGGCGAATTCACCAGCTTGTAGGCTGGCAGCATAGTTTCCGGCAGCTTTAGCATTTCCTGTTCCTCCAGGTGCTGCTCTGTGAAATTTCTTTGTAATTAACAATTTAATGGGTTTTGTGAAACCCTTTGGGTAGTAAGGGCCACTTGGTGATATTATAACCATGAATTTATAGGTTGCGCTAACATGTAGACCTAATGAATCTTGTGTTGCAAATATAAAAGGTCTTATATAAAGGGATGCACCTTCCTGTTCTGGAAACCATAATCTATCCACGTCTATTAAAGCGTGCACTGCCTCCATTTGAATGTCTTCAGGTATTTTCGGTATGCAAAGTATTTCTGCAGATTTATTCATTCTTTTAGCATTCATATCGAGCCTAAATGTGTATATTTCTTTATCTTCATGTTTGAACGCTTTGGCACCTTCAAAGATTGCCTGGCCATAGTGTAGGACCGTTGCACCAGGGGCTATGTCTATTGTTCCGTAAGGAACTATTCTAGGGTTTTTCCATTCCCCATCGGCGTAATCCATAATAAACATATGATCCGTTCTTAAGGAACCAAATGGTAAGGTTTTGTCAGGTTTAAACGGCTCTGTTCTCCTCTGAGACTTTGGTTTTAAATCGTATTTAATATCCATAAACCACCTCCAGCATTTTTCCCAATATTAGGATAATTATTTTTCTAATGCAACTTAGATATGTCAATTTTGCCCTTAAATTTTCCAATAAAAAATACAGAGGGCATAAGTAAAACGAAGAGAACAGCACAAAAATAAAAAGAGTCGTTAAAGGCAAGCATCATAGATTGTCTCAAAAGCTCTCTATATATTATGCCGTATTGTTGCATAACCGAATGAAAGTTTATGCTTAAAATCTGAGTCGCTTGGTTAAATGCATCATTTAAAGGTGTGAGATTTTCAACAAGTCTTGCTTGGTGGAACTGTGCCCTTCTTGTGAGTATTGTCATAACAATTGATGTACCAAAGCTACCCCCTATGTTTCTTATGAAATTAAAGATACCAGACGCATTTCCCATATCTTCATTTTCTACGTTTGCAAACGTTACTACTGCCAAAGGGACAAAAAATAACGAAATAGCAAAACCTTGAAGGGCCCTTGGCAGTATTACACTTATAAAATCTGCCTGAAGGTTGAAATGAGCCATTATGTCTACGGCTATAGCATTTATTACCAAACTTAAAAACAGGAGCTTTCTTGCGTCAAATCCTTTACCCAACAATCTTCCGGTTACCGGCATGCCTATAAGGGTTGTCATAGCTCCAGGTCCTAATACAAGACCCGCTAGGAATGCAGTGTACCCCATGAGGTTTTGCAAATATAGGGGCAACAATACAATCGTTCCAAAGAAGCCGAAAAACCCCAGAAACATTACTATATTGCCTATAGAGAAGTTTCTATCCTTAAAGATTTTTAAATTGACGACGGGATGTTTTGCCTTGATTTCGTTGTAGATAAAAAAAACAAATCCTATAAATGAAATTATTGCAAGTGTTGTAATGAATCGGGATTCAAACCAATCCTTTCTTTGGGCATTATCCAACAGTATCTGGAGAGAGCCTACAGCTATGGCAAGAAGACCAAGTCCCATATAGTCTATTTTTTCTGATTTGGCATTTTTGATATAACCTGGGTCAAACACAAACAGGTTTATCAAAAATATAGATAAAAAACCAATGGGTATATTTATAAAGAATATCCATCTCCATCCCCAATTATCCGTTATCCAGCCACCCAATACAGGACCCAAAATTGGTCCGACGACAACACCCATACCGAATACGGCCATTGCCATACCTCTTTGTTCTTTAGGGAAAGATTCAAGCAGGATTGCCTGGGATATAGGTTGCAATGCTCCACCTGCCATCCCCTGCATGAATCGTGCAGCAACAAGGAGTAGAAATGATGGCGCGTATCCACATATAAAAGAAAATGACGTGAAAGCCAATATAGAAAAGATTAAGTACCTTTTTCTCCCGAATTTTATGGCTAACCAGCCAGTTATTGGTATGATTATGGCATTTGAAACCATGTAGGATGTTAGAACCCATGTTGATTCATCTATTGAGACGCTCAATCCCCCTCTAATATGCGGTAGAGATACGTTTACAATTGTTGTATCGACAATCTCCATTAATGTTGGAAGGATAACCGAGATAGCTATAATCCATTTGTTTACATTTTCTTCGCTCATTTTTTAACTAAGATAACAGTTTCGCAAGACATGCCTACCCTTAGGGGGACATTAGGTTTTTTGTCGAAAACAATTTTTACAGGAACTCTTTGAACAACTTTTATCCAGTTTCCGGAGGCATTTTGAGGTGGAAATAGGGAAAATGCCTCTCCACTTCCGTATTGTATACTCTGCACAAGTCCTTTGAATTTTTTAGATGGATAAGCGTCTATTGAAATCTCCACAGGTTCCCCAGCCTTTATCTTGTAAAGCTGTGTTTCTTTGTAATTTGCAACAATCCATGCACCGTTTTTAGGCACAATTGCACATATTGGTAGCTGAGGCGATACAAATTTTCCGGCCTCAACGTTTTTCTTAGTTATGAATCCGCTGTGCGGAGATTTGATAAGAGTATATGATAAGTTCAGTTTCGCTAAGTTGAGTTGACTTTCAGCAAGTTTTAGAACTTTCTTTAGGCTAATGAGTGAGACTTTGGTTTGCGAGAGCTGTTCCTCTTTTGCCTTTAGGGTTGCCTTTAGCACCTTTAGGCTTGTTAAATATTTTTCGTATGTGTCTTTGGATATAACTCCTTTCTTAAATAAATTTTTTGCCCTATTAAAATCCCATGTGGCTTTATTTAATTGAGCTTTGACTAAATTCACCTGTGATTGTGAGGCTTTAATTAGGGCTTTTGCCTCGTTTATTTTGGCTTTATATACCTCAACATTGGCCTGGGCTTTTTGAAGTTCTATTTTATAGGGTTTGTCGTCAATTTTAGCCAATATTTGCCCTTTTTTTACGTATTCGTTATCATTTATATAAACTTTTTTTATTGTACCAGATACACGAGGATTGACCCAATATATATTGTTTGTAATATACGCGTCGTCTGTTGATATATGTGTTTTTCTGTATTGCAAAAAGAAAAATATACCAATTGCGAAAGCAAGCACAACAACCAGGGCCAAAATTTTTTTCTTACTTTTCATTACCTTTCTCCTTTACATTAAGGTGTTCAAGTGTGTTGTTTACCATTGTTTCAAGGCTTTTCCTAATGAAATTTTTTTCATCTTTTGAGAAACCTTTAAGAAGTATACTATCCCATTTCCTTGCTTTTTTTAGAATCACTTCTTTCACTTCTAAGGCTTTTCTTGTTGGGTAAAGTCTGTGTGTTCTTTTGTCCTTTTTGTCTATTTCTTTTGTTATAAACCCATTTTTATAGAGATTTTTTATTGCCCTCGCTGTTGTACTTTTGTCTATATTTATGAGTTTTGATAGCTCGTCTTGAGTTATGCCTGGGTGTTTTATAATATTCATAAAGAAGGGTAACTGACCGCTGCTCATGCCAGAATTTTTCAAGAAATCATTGGAGTAAATCATTGAATATCTGTAAAGGATAGAAATCCATTTCCCCAATGGTTCTTCTAACATGGGGTGGATTATATTACAAAATAGTTTCATTTGCAACTAATAGTACCACACGGGTCAGATGAGGCTCAGCCCGTGTGGTATGAAGGTGGGCAGTCAGTAGATATTAAGATAGGCGTCTATTATATTATTAAAAAAATCAATTTTGTCAAGAATAAAAAATTTTACTTGACAATTGGAAGAGAAAGCCTTAAAATTTTAATAACTTAAAAATATGGAGGGCTCAAAAATGGAACATGTTAAAGAATTACTAAAAGATACACCTTTGAAAGCTACCCCTCAAAGGCTGGCTATTTTGAACGAGATTTATACAGCAGGTCATATAGACTTAGAAGGCATATATAACAATTTGAGCAGCTCGTTTCCTTCTATGTCTCTTGCTACTGTGTACAAGAATATACACACACTGAAAAAATATGGCATCATAAAAGAACTCACCATAAGTGGAGCTAAAAGTAAATATGAGATAGCACATCAAAAACCTCATCATCATCTAATATGTAGAGTATGTGGCGATGTGATTGATATTGAAATAGACACAAGCTTTTTAAAAAGACAATTAAAAGATTTAAAGGATTTTGAAATCTCTAATTGTGATATTTACTGTTACGGTATTTGTAGTAGGTGTAGGAGCAAATCTGATAGCTAAAGCATTTTTCTTAAATAAAAGCTCGTATGGGAGCTAAAGTTTTCTACGATTTCTGTGGGTGTGCCATATGCAACAATCTGGCCGCCCTTATCCCCACTGTCTGGTCCCATGTCGATTATATAGTCTGCACACTTTAATATATCTAAATTATGCTCGATGACGACCACGCTGTTGCCCGCGTCCACTAATCTTCTCAATACATTAACAAGTTTTTTGACATCATCGGCGTGCAAACCTATGGAAGGCTCATCCAAAAGATACAATGTATGGCCGATAGGCGGCGTTATCAGATATTTTGCAATCTTTATGCGTTGTGCTTCACCACCGGAAAGTGTTGTTGCTGGTTGTCCAAGTTGAATATACTCAAGTCCGACATCTTTTAATACAGCAAGTTTGTTTCTTATGCGAGGCACGTTTTTGAAAAATTCATAAGCTTGGTTTACCGTCATTTCAAGAACATCGAAAATATTTCTACCTTTATATTTAACCTCCAATGTGGCTTGGTTATACCTTTTTCCCTCACATACATCGCATTTTACGTAGACATCCGGCAAAAACTGCATTTCAATCTTTATGTGACCTTCACCCTTACATTTTTCACACCTTCCACCGCACACATTAAAGCTGAAACGTGAAGCTGTATAACCCCTAATCTTTGAATCTTCTGTTTGAGCAAAGAGTTCCCTTATATCAGTAAACACAGAGGTATATGTGGCTGGATTACTTCTTGGTGTTCTTCCAATAGGTGATTGGTCAATTTTTACGATTCTATCTATTTTATCTAGATTCTCTATACTATCACAAAAATCTATTTGCTCACCTATTTTAGATTTTACTGCGTAGTTATAAAAGCAATCAAAAATTAGGCTACTTTTTCCGCTACCTGATACGCCGCTTATGCATGTGAAAACGCCCAGAGGTATTTTTGCGTCTATGTTTTTGAGATTGTGTATGCATGCTTTATTAATCAAAATAAAATCAATTGGTTTTTTGTATTCTTTAGGCGATTCAATCTTTAATTTGCCAGATAAGTACTTACCAGTTAGTGATTTATCGTTATTCTTTATTTTTTCTACAGTACCTTTAGCGACAATCTCACCTCCAAGCCTGCCACTTTCTGGTCCCATATCGATAATATAATCTGCCGCTTCTATAATGTTTTGATCATGCTCCACTACTACAACGGTATTGTCGTTTTCTTTTAGGTATTTTAGTGTTTTCATGAGTTTGTCTGTATCTCTTGGATGCAGACCAATTGAGGGTTCATCTAATACATAAGTTATACCGCTTAGGCTACTGCCTGCCTGCGTTGCAAGCCTGATTCTTTGTGCTTCACCCCCCGATAGGGTAGAAGCGTTTCTATCAAGCGTTAGATAATCCAACCCTACATCAATCAAGAATTGCAGACGTTTTTTGGTTTCAGAGAGTATTCTCGAAACGACTTTTTTTCTCGTTTTATCCAATTTTTTTTCAACTTGTTTAAAAAATTCCAAACTGTCAGAAGATTTCATCTCTGAAACATCTATTATGTTCTTGCCTAATATCTTAACCGATAAACTTTCTTTGTTTAACCTTTTACCTCCGCATACAGGGCATACGATTTTTTTCATTAAAGATGTAATTTCGCTTTTCACTTTAGCACTATCTGTTTCTCCAAACTGTTCAGAAATTAAGTTTATGACACCTGTCCAGACACGCCTAACATTTTTCCCCGGCGCCATCTCGAATATTACAACGTCATTTGGCTTGCCGAACAGTATTATATCCTTATGTTGTTCAGGCAGGTTTTCAAACGGTTCGTAAATGTCTATGCCGAACGTTCTGCATGCTTCTATTAAGAATCTTTGATAGAAGTAGTATTTGGGTTTACGCCAGAGTTTTATTACGCCTTCCCTTACGCTTAACGATTTATCTGGCATAAGTTTGTCCAAGTCCAACTGATGCTTAACACCCAAACCGAAACATTCAGGACATGCTCCCAAAGGTGAATTAAAGGAAAAGCTCTGCGGTGTTATTGGCTTGTAATTTATGCCACAGTAAGGGCAGGCAAAGTGTTCTGAGAACAACTCCATATCGCCTGTATCGATATCTTTTACGTATACCATGCCGTTTCCCTTTTTTAAGGCAAGTTCTACGGATTCAGAAATCCTCGATACAGCATCCTTTTTGACCCTTACTCTGTCTATAACCAAGAATATATCGTGCTTTTTGTTTTTGTCTAACTCTATTTCATCTTCCAAAAGCCTTTCTTCATCATCTATAATTAACCTGACAAAGCCATCTTTTTGGAACTTTAGAAATTCGTTTTTGAATGTTCCCTTCTTGTTTATTGCTATAGGAGACAATATCAATATCTTTTTATCTTCAAGCTCCAGTATTTTTTCTATGATTGTCTGCGGGTCCTGACTTTCTATCTTTCTCCCGCATGAATAACAGTATACTTCACCTGCATAAGCAAAGAGCAATCTCATGTAGTCGTAAATTTCTGTTATCGTTCCTACAGTTGAACGTGGATTTAAGGAAACGCTCTTTTGATCAATGCTTATTGCAGGCGTTAAGCCTTCCATGCTTTCAACATCAGGCTTCTCTATTTTTTCTAAAAATTGCCTTGCGTAAGCACTTAAAGATTCTAAATACCTTCTTTGGCTTTCTGCGTATAGGACATCAAAGGCCAACGTAGATTTTCCACTTCCAGAAGGCCCTGTTATTACGGTGATTTGCCCTTTTGGAATATCTATGTCTACGTTTTTTAAATTATGGACTTTAGCTTTTCTTATTTTTATGAATTTCACTGTTTAGAATGGATTTTCTTTACGCTCTGTTATGTCTAATTCCTCGTTTTGAGTGTAATTATTATGTGCATTATTCTTTGGTATAAGATTTCTAAAAGATGCAATTTTGTTTTCAAACTGCAACCTTACAACTCCTTGAGGTCCATTTCTGTGTTTTGCTATATTTATCTCTGCTACGCCATGCTCGGTTGTATTTTTATTATATACCTCGTCTCTATAAAGCAGCATAATTATGTCGGCATCTTGCTCTATAGAACCAGATTCTCTTAAATCTGCGGGTGTTGGCCTTTTGTCTTCTCTGTTTTCAACCGCTCTATTCAACTGTGAAAGGGCTATTATTGGAATGCTTAACTCTTTTGCTAAAATCTTTAGTGCTCTTGATATTTCAGAAATTTGCTGAACCCTATTCACGCTTGAATTTCTACCTGATATTAACTGTAGATAATCAATAATTAATAAGTCTATATCTTTTTCCATTTTTAATTTTCTCGCTTTTGTACGAATATCAATAGATGTCAAAAGAGATGTTTCGTCTATAAATATGGGTGCGTACTTGAGTTTATCTATTGCCTTAACCACGCTGTCCCATTCATCATTATTTTCAAAAAATCCAATCCTAAGCTTTTTCATGTCAACCTTAGATATAGAACAAATCATTTTTAGAACAACTTGAAGAACAGGTACCTCAAGTGTAAATATACCAACTTTCTTATCGTAATTCAAAGCTGCATTTAAGGCTATGTTTATGGCAAGACTCGTTTTTCCCATACCAGGTCTTCCAGCAATTACTATTAAATCTCCATCTTGAAATCCATTTGTTATGTTATCCAAGTCTTTAAATCCAGAAGGCACCCCAGTTATAATTGTTTTTCTATTTTTCAAAGCTTCTAAATATTCCATTATTTCATCTGATAATTCTCCTGTTGATTTGTATCTCATTGATTTACTACTTACAATTTCAAATAGCCTTTTTTCTGCCATATTTAAAACTTCTTCTATATCTTCTGGCTCATCATAACAAACCGTGGCTATCTCGTTTGACATAAATATTAATTTTCTAAGGATTGCTTTTTTTCTGATTATCTCAGCGTAATATTTAGTGTTCGCAGGCGCTGGCAAGAACTCTGTTAAACTGAGTATATAATCCTGAGGAATTTTTTGCTCTAACCCTTTTTCTTTTATGGCGTTTGATACAGTTATGAAATCAATAGGAGTACCATCTGCGTATAATTTTTTTAAAGTGTCAAAGATAACAGCGTTTTTCTCATCAAAAAAATCATCTTCGTTTATTATATCTAAGATTTCACCTATCTGAGAGTTATCTAAAAAGAGAGAGCACAGAAGCGCTCTCTCTGCCTCTATCGATTGCGGATATACCCTTAAAGTATTATTGTTCATCTAAAGGAGAAACTTTTACTTTAACCGTCGCCTTTATGTCTCTGTAGATAGCTATTTCAACCGTATGGTTTCCAACTTCTCTAATACCACCCTCTGGTATCCTTATGCTCTTTTTGTCTAAATTCTCAGACTTTTCCTTTAATTTTTCATATATTTCGTTTGTTGTTATGGAGCCAAATAGTTTGCCTTTTTCTCCTGCGCGTGCTCTAATTTCTATTTCCGCATCATCCAGAGCTTCCTTAATTTTATTTGCTTCAGCAATCTTTTTCTCTATTTTTCTTAAAATAGCTTTTCTTTTTTCTTCAACCAACTTTAAGTTGCTTCTCGTAGCAGCTAAAGCAAAACCCTTTGGGATGAGAAAATTTTTAGCGTACCCATCCTTTACTTCTTTTATATCTCCAGCATAGCCCAATTTTTCAACATCTTCTAAAAGAACAATTTTCATTGTTTCCCCCTTAACTGTGCAATTTTCTGCTGACTGTAAATGGAAGAAGCGCCATAACCCTCGCTCTTTTTATAGCTTTGGTTAGCATTCTTTGATGTTTAGCACAAGTCGATGTTGTTTTTCTCCCAACAATTTTGTATCTTTCTGTAACGTATCTTGATAAGATATTTATATCCTTATAGTCTATTTCATCTATTTTATTTGTGCAAAAATAACATACTTTCTTTCTTGGATATCTAAAATACCTCTTTCTTTTTTTATTGTTGTTATCCAACATATAAACCTCCACTAAAATGGTATGTCTTCATCTTCATCTGGTGCTTCAACAATGCTCGAATCTTGAACTTTTTCTTTTGTATTTAAGAACTGAAAGTTATTTAAAATTACTTCATGTTTGCCTCTTCTATTTCCTTGTTGGTCTTCCCATGTTCTGTACCTGAGTCTGCCTTCTAAGTAGATTAGAGAGCCCTTTTTTAGATATTCGGATATGACCTCCGCTTGCTTTCCGAAGGCAACAACGTCGACAAACAAGGTTTCCGTTTTTCTATTGCCAGCATCATCTTTACCTGTTGGTGTATTAACGGCTATTCCAAAGCTTGCAATACCCAACCCAGCAGGCGTATATCTCAATTCTGGGTCTCTCGTGAGATTTCCAATCAACATCACCTTATTGAGGTTAGCCATTTTGTTCCTTCTTTTCTGTCGTTTCATATTGTTTTTTGTCTTTTTTTAACATGGAAATGTTCATGAATCTTAAAATATCTTCTTTAATTCTTAGGAACTCTTCGATTTTTTTTGGTGTTTCAACCGTAGAGCGATAATGCACCAAGATGTAGTATCCTTGTTTGAATTTTTTGATAGGGTAGGCTAAAGTGCGTTTTTGCCATACCTCATTTTTTAAAATATCTCCGCCTTCAGTTTTTATTCTCTCAGCCACAGCACTCATAAACTCTTTAAGTTGTTCTTCGCTCATCTGTGGCTGAACCACATAAAGCAATTCGTAATACCTCATCCACAAACCTCCTTTTGGACTTTTGGCCTTCTACTAAAAAGTGGAAGGCAAGGATATAATGTTACTATAATATATAAATCCTTGAAAAAATCAACTTTTTATGCCAAAAAAGCTAAATATGTTAGCACACACTCACCACAAATAGATTCCCTTCTTTTTAAAGTATTAGGGTAGCCTATATAGTTTTGCAAGTTAATCCTTTATCTGAGCAGCCCGTTTTGTTTTTTCTTAAAGTATTTAATCAACAACTCTTCAGTAAAATCAGGTGGCATATGGCCTTTCGTGACGTTGTAGTAAAAATCAAAACCCCATTTCATCAAGAAAGGAATGTATCCATCTAATGTTTCATCCAGCTCACCACCATACAAAGCATTGGAATAAATCAGGGTTGCCTGGTATTTGTCTCTTTCCATAATACAAAGGATTGCTGGGTCAAATTTTGGAATTTTAACCTTTTTTCCTAACTCATTGTCAATAGCTTTTGCAGCAATGTCGGCTTGCATTACGGCAATATGCCCTAATTTTGGAACAGACAATGATGTCGCATCGCCAACGGCAAATATCTCAGGAAAATCAAGATGACGCATTTGTTCATCAGTAGGAATAAAG
>JALVTR010000121.1 GCA_027035885.1 Desulfurellales bacterium | reverse complement strand
TTTTAAAAGAACTCACTCTTAGAGAAAAAAATAATAGATATCTCCCTATTCAAGGTATTGAACCTACAAAAGGCGACTCTCAAGTCTCTTACCACGGCTTGAAGGAGGATTTACACAGTTTGTGAGAAAGAGCCGTATGTTTCCTTCATGCCTATAATGTATCTAATTAATTTCCTTCTTCTATTGCTATTATCAACAAAATAAACTTATCTCTTCCTGTTCTTTTTCAATAAAGCTTTGCATCCTGACTTTGGATGAGCTGTTTAGAGATAAATCAGATAGATTTTTTATTACCTCATTAACTTCCTTTTGTAGCTGCAGCTTATGTTTATTAGACCATTTCTTTATAAGATTTATTGCACTATAATCGTTGGCTATGATTTTCCAAGCTATCTCAAGAGTTTTATCTTTTAATTGATGGTTTTCTACAATGTAATCTACTAACCCAATTCTTTGGGCTTCGAAAACATCAATGGCTCCTCCTATTAAAGCTAAACGGTTGACTTGCTTCAAACCAATTACACTGTATCCAACTGCTAAAGCTATTGGTGGTATAAGCCCCAATCGTACTTCAGGCAGTGCAAATTTAGATTCTTTTGTTGCTATAACAATATCCATCAGCATAAGTATCTCACAACCGCCACCGTAGGCTATGCCATTTACTGACCCAATTAGTGGTTTTTCAGTATTAATTAATGAATAGATCGTTTTCTCCAGTGTTGCGAAAAATTCGTAAGCTTCGTTATTGTTATTCAGGTTATACATAGAAGGTATATCGTCACCAGCAGAAAACGATCTATCATCTCCATAAATAATTATTAATTTGGTATTGTTTGTATTAGCCTGATTAATTGCCTCTGTGAATTCTTCCCACATGCTTTTTGTAAATGCGTTAAGTTTTTGTGGCCTATTGAATTTTATTTGCGTTATATTTTCATCAGCAGAGTAAACAATATTTTTATACTCAGCTCTCATCCTGTACCTCCAAAATTTATATACCTAATAACTCTTTTACAAGATTTTTCTTTTCATCAATATTTGCCAACCTCTTAATAAAAATATCTGGCGTGCTTGGTGAACCACCTCCGTGCACAGCGCCACCCAAGTGAGGACCAGACACCCAATACTCAACAAACTTTATAAGCTTCATCCTATCTTGTGTAGTTGCTACATCAGATCCTTTTAGGTAGTGCTCTATATAATGACCTATTTCAGGATTTTCTAAATCACGTTTTGAAGGAGCTGTAATACATACACCGCCTGTTATGTCTGCTAAATTTACAATAGCATTGTTAAGTGCAGGCAAACCCAATGTTTTAGAAATATTCGCATACAATGCATTAGGAAGCCAAACGCCCGATTTAGTCTGCACGCTTTCATAACCAGCAGCCAAGCCACATGCATAACAAGCTTCGCTTCCTTTAACCGTATTAATAATTTTATCTATAATATGAGAAGCATTTGCCGTACCATTGTACTCTGACATTAATTTTGATGCTCCTATAATTGTGTCCGCAAAACCCGCTTTACATCCTGAGCCAACATACCTATGGATATTTGAAAAATTGCTGACTAAAAGCCCAGCGAATTGGTACTCCTCACACATAAAAACCCTGTCCCACGGCACAAACACATCGTTAAATATCACAAGAAATGTCCCTCTATCTCCATAAGGATTACCAGACTCCCAATCGGGAGTTTCTCTCTTTTTTGCCTCGTAAGGGTTGTTCTGCAGAACGTAGATAACATTTTCATTTCCCGATTCAATAGCAAAGGAAATAGCGTATACCTTGTCCTCTTCCTTCAAAGCTATAGTAGGCATCACCACCGTCTCATCTGCAACAAGTGCTCCCGATTGACAAATCTTTGCTCCCCTAACAACTATTCCATCATCCCTTTTATCCACCAATTTTAGGTACATATCATCCTGTTGATGGGGTTTTTTTGATCTATCACCCTTTACATCCGTTAAAGCCCCTGAAACCGATAGGTCGTTTGATTGCACGTATTTAATGTAATTCTTCAACCTTTCATGGTAATTTGTGCTTAGGCTTTCGTCCATATCATAAGTAGTTGCATACAAAGAGTTCAATATATCACAACCAACGCATCGGTAATTACACGTGGAAAGTCTGCTACTCATTAGTCGAGCCAATTTAAACCTCTTTATAAGATCTTCCTTTTCGGTGTATATGTGAAGGAATCTGTTTATTGGCTCATTAATAAACTGCGATTGTGCAACCGCTAAATCCTTATATTCATCCTTGTTAGCCAACTCGTAGGTCAGCCCTATAGAGTCAATAATGGGTTTAATGTTATAATGCTCCATAAAATTTTCTATTCTTTCTCCATTGATATAGAGGTCTACCCTTTTTTTGGAAAGCCTATCCAAATAAGACTCCTTTGTAGAAATCATAACACCCTCCTTAAATAAATTATTTTTAGTTAAACATACTTTAAACTATTCCTATTTTTTAACTTTTTAAATCATATCACCGAAAAAACCCGCATGTCAAATATAATACCCCCGTAAATTTCATCAGATTTTTGAGCACTTCTTATTTTCGAATATAATAAATTGAGAGAGTTTGTTGTGTACCAAAAAACACGAAAAGTTTTTATTTAATAGCAAGAGATTACACTCTGCTATTGGATACAAGACGCCTTTTGAGGTGTATGGGTGTATACCAGAAACAAAAGAAAACATAGTTGCTTGAAATAGGAGGTGGAGTAATCCTATTAACTGAGGGTTAAAGAGAGAGAGGGAAAAGAGAAATGGGAAGAATTGACTTAACAAGTGGGGACGGTATAATCAAGATACGCTTTGCAGGATAAGTAAATATGTGAAAGACTATAAACCCTCAAGGTTTTACTTTCTAATCCTTGGTGGATGTTTGGAAAATTTGAAACAGTTTCGAGGCATTGAAGCCGTTTACTATGACCTAAAGGGATTGTTTAAAAGAATTCCTAATCTCTTGCTCATAGGTTAACTTATTTTTTTCAGCTTTTCTTCCTATATACCGCCCCCATGTCATGAAAGGAGGTTCCAATGCTTGCAAAGGTTTTTAATAGGTGGGCAGGTAGTAATACCCGCAAGATTGAGAAAGAAATACAAAATAAATATAGGCGATAGAGTGAATGTAATTGAGAAGGGTGACGGTATAAAGACAGTTCCTGTTGAATCAGATAATGACACAGTAGAGAGTCTGGTAGGTGTTTTTAGTAAATATGTGGATAACGGCAAAATTGATGAAGAAAGCGTAAATAAAGCCACAGATGGATATTTTATGGAGTCTGCAAAAGATGAAATATATTGATACGAACGTTATATTGAGATTTTTAACCGACAAAAGTCGGAATGAAAAACTTATAGATTTTTTTAAGAAAATAGAAAGTGGAAAAGAATTAATATGGTGTTTTTTTAAGTGATCTTTGTATTAAAGAGCTTCTACAAAGTAGAAAAAAAAGAAATAACAAAAGAGATGAGAAAATTGCTTGGTTTTAGAGGTCTGAAGATGAAAGATAAGCAAACGATAGAAAGAACCTTTGACCTTTGGGAAGAACACCCGGATGATATTATAGACTGCTATATTGTGGCTTGCATGAAAAAGACAGAAAAAATGAGATTTGTAGCTTTGATAAGAAAATAGAAAAACTTGGAATCAAAAGGGTGAGTCCGTGAAAGCGACACTTTATTTAATTTGTAGATATTTGTGTAATTTGACATTTTGTTGGTAGTTTGGGTAAGTTTTGTAAGTTAGGACAAAATATACATTCATTGCAAATAGATTTAGCATACATACAATGTGATTTATTTGTGACAAAATTTACAGTTGTATTCTTTAAGAAGTTTAATTATATTTTCTGTGCGTCATAATTTTCTTTCATAAAGATAGATTGAAAAGCTAAATGTTTTTAATATAATGAGTATAAAAAAGGATTTACACAGAAAAAGTGACTGGGTTTTATAGGCTTTAAAAGTTATTTTAGTACCTTTTTTGTTTACTATCAAACTGTAGTGGTACTGAATTTGATATACATTCTTTTGCTTGTGGATGGGTTAGTTTTGTGATATTTATGTATAAACCCAATAAAAATTGAAAGGAGATGTTAAGTGAACACTTTAACTGAGATTCTTACTTTCCTAATCATCATCGCTACTGTTGTGTTTTGGATTTGGAGTTTGGTTGATTGCCTGAAATATAAGTGGAAAAATCCGAACAACAAGATCGTGTGGGTATTGGTGATCTTGTTATCAGGTGTTTTTGGATCGCTTCTTTACGTTTTAATTGCACCGAAAAGGAAAGTTAAACCAAACAAAAAGATGTCTGGCCAGCATGAAGACTTTATAGAAAAACATGAAAACTTTGTAGAAAAAATAAATAACTATTTGATTGAGTCGATTAATAAAATAGTTAAATTGTTTGGTGAATTTATGGAAAAAATTAGTACTAACAAAACTAGAAAAGATATGGTTTTGAGATATTTTCTTTACTCATTAACAACTATGGAACAATTTATATTTTCTTTTAAAAAGGTAGTAAATGATCGAGAAATAGATGCTTTATTAGAGGAAGATATTAAGATTTTAATTTTAAAATCCTTAAAGAAATTAGATATTGATCCATCTAAAGTTATTAGAAATCCTGAAATTGTTATAGGACCGAGACTGTGGAATATAGGAGATGTAAGAGTATTGTATAAAAAAGGCGAAGATGGCTTTTTAAGATTTACGCCTATTGATGTTAATATTATATATTGTGGGGAAATTCAGCTATTTATATATTCTTGCATTTTAGACCTTTTAACGGGTGCAATTTATAATGAAACTACGGAGGAATTATTTTACGAAAATATAGTTTCCGTATCTACTAAGATAGAAAATTCAATTGTGGTACAATTAGCGAACAAAAAATCAAAAAATAATGAAAGTGTATCCTTTGAATTACATTCTGTCGAAGTATTCTCTATAACAACATCAGCAGGAAACTCTATATCTGTAATATTAAGTTCACCTGACTTAGCTACTTATATGGGCGGTGGAATATTTCCAACAGAGAGAGCCGAAAAGGCTTTAAGGTCTATTAGAGAGGTATTGAGAGATAAAAAAAGCAATTTATCTAAGATAAGCAATGCAGAACAAAAAATCTATATGCCTGAATAAGTAAAGGGCCTTCGCTTGCTGTAAAATATGGGGCGGGATCATTTTTTCACGTATGACACCATTTTTCGTCACATTGACACCATACAGACACCATTTTAAGAAAAGCTTATATGAATAAGCTTTTATCCTGCTTTCATTTTCCAAATAATCTAGCCCAAAAAACCTTATTTTTCTCTTTTTCTAGTTCCTTTTCCTTTTGCTTCAGCTCAGTTCAGTTCTTAACCTACAGAACCCACAGTAGAGCTTTTTTAACTCCTATTCTCTTTTTTCAAATTCTTCATAAGGAATTAGAGCTTTACTCTATTTCTGTTCCCAAATTTCTTCAAAATTACCTTAGAAAACCAATAAAATCAAATGGCGCCATATTTTAGCAGATTGGCGTTAAGGTGGCGCCAAACTATCAAAAAGCCTATTTCTTCCTTGTTTTTCTTCCCAATCAAAGAGTTTGTAATATATTAGCAATATAACTCACTATGTTATTTACCAAACAACTTAGCCCAAAACCTTTTTTTTCTTTTTGAGTTTGCTTCTTTTGTTCTTCTAATTGCTTTTCTTTTTCTTCTAAGATACCCTTTAATCTGCCTATTTCATAGAGGGCCTTTTGTAACTGTATCTTTTCATTTTCATACTTCTCAAAAGGTACAAGAGCTTTACCTTTTTTTATCTCATAAATTTCGTTCA
The DNA here is from genome assembly GCA_027035885.1 of Desulfurellales bacterium. GTDB lineage: Bacteria > Campylobacterota_A > Desulfurellia > Desulfurellales > Hippeaceae > Hippea. Next base: position 176 of record JALVTR010000121.1, on the reverse strand, counting down.
CAATAGCTCTAAATAAGTCGTTCTCAGACTTCATGTTGTACATTTCATCGGGACTCAAAATATTTTTGTGTCTCAATAGAATAATTTAATAAAATTTATGGTCTTTAGACCACAGGCAGGATTGATGTGGAACTCAGTAAAAGTAACAAAAAAGAACAAAACAAAAAAGAAAAAAA
>JALVTR010000120.1 GCA_027035885.1 Desulfurellales bacterium | reverse complement strand
GAACATTTAAAAACTATAAGATTATAGTATACCTACTAACAGGGAAACTTGATTTCAGTCTGGTTAATAAGAGTTTGAGGAGAGCTTAGTATTGTGGGAGTTACCCATAAGAAAGTGGAAAGAGCCTGATTCTGATTGATGGAGGGTGGTTTATGCTTTTAGAAAAGCTAAGTGAGAAAAGCTCATATATTCACATACTCATTATACTTTTACTGTGGTTTTTCTTGAGTCTATCATTTCTTGGTAGCTCTCCGCTGATAGACCCAGATGAGGGTAGAAATGCTGAGATTTCCTATGAGATGGTAAAAACCAATAATTGGGTGTTTCCTAAATTCAATGGAACACCCCAGCCATACAAGCCTGCTTTCTTTTTCTGGGCAGACGGCATCTCTATGAAGATTTTCGGTAAAAACGAGTTTGCAGCAAGGCTACCATCCGCCATTTTTTCCGTTCTTACATTATTGATTTTGTACTTTTTTCTTAAGAAATACACATCGAAGGATATAGCTTTCTACTCTTCTGTAATTTTAGCCACCTCTGCTGAATTTATAGGGTATTCGAGGTATGTGATCTTTGATATGACCTTTACCTTTTTCTTTACCGCTGTGTTTCTGTTGTTTTACTCGTATTACAAAGATAGAAAGATATGGCAGATTTTACTCGCTTACATATTTATGGGGTTAGGTATACTTACTAAAGGTCCTGTTATACTTGTTTTGACATGGGCTGTTTTTGCCTTTTTTGTTTGGATTAAAGAAAAATCCTTTTGGAAGCCCTTCAAACTCCTTCATCCTGAGTTGGGTATCCCTATAGTTTTGGCGATATGTGTACCATGGTTTTATCTTGCCAATAAACAGTATCCGGGCTTTGCAATGTATTTCTTGCTGGATGAAAATGTCTTACGCTTTTTAACCAACAAATACCACAGGCCGGGTCCTATAGTTTACTTTATACCTGTTCTGTTTCTTGGCTTTTTCCCATGGAGTTATGCAATATACGGTATGCTCAAAGTTGCTTATAAAAAAATCAAGAATAAGAAAATGGATGATCTATTTTTATACTGTTTTTTATGGTTTTCAACAATATTTGTTTTCTTTAGCATTTCCCATTCCAAGCTGCCACACTACATCTTACCTGCGTTTCCAGCAGTTGCAGTGCTAATTTACTACTACTTTAAAGAAGCAGAGCATTTTAAATACGATTTTATAACTGTGCCTATCTTTACGTTTATTTTTATGGCATTTGCAGCTATTTACTTTTTCCACAAGATTGGAGTAAGAAACCCTATATTTTACGCTATTCTGATTTCAATATTTTTATTTTCTTTACTGTATGTGTTTATCAGAAAGCAATCGTTTGGTAATTTGGTTGTACTAAATTCAGCCATCTCGTTGTTTCTAATTTTGTGCACGGTTTATGCTGCTTCCAATTATTTCGGCTACTACAAAAGTTCAAAGTTTGTAGCAGATTTCCTTAATACCCATTATCCTCACAAAGTTGTATATGCCTACCAGGTACCAACCTATTCTTTGGTATTCTATTACAATGGAAAAGTATTGGATATAGGTAAGCCTGGTACAATCACGGTTACTGAACCCAAGCATATAGCTAAATTGCTGGGGAAATTCAGTGTTGTATACGATAAAGGGCGAAGGGCTGTTTTAATCAAAAAGAGCGGAGATTAACAGTGTGTGACATTGCCGGATTTTTTGATAAGGACGTTTCAATAGATAAAAAAGCGCATATATTGGAGCAAATGGAAAAACCCCTTGTTTGCAGGGGACCTGATGATAGAGGGGTATATGTAGATGAGGATGTTGCAGTGCTGCACAGAAGACTCTCCATTGTTGATTTACAGCATGGAAAGCAGCCACTGTTTTCTGAAAATAAAGACGTTGTTTTGATATGTAACGGTGAAATTTACAATGCTTTTGAACTGAGAAGTGAGTTAGAAAAAAGGCATTTATTTTCTACAAATTCAGATAACGAGATTATAGTCCATCTTTATGAGGATTATGGAATAGACGCTGTAAAGCATTTGAGAGGGATGTTTGCTTTTGCTTTGTGGGATAAACGCAATAAACTTTTGATTTTAGCTAGGGATAGGTCTGGAGAAAAACCACTGTATTACTATTATAACAATAAGCTTTTCGCGTTTTCCTCTTTAATCTCATCTTTGGCTTGTCATCCAAAGGTTGATGTTGAAGTTGATGTGCTTTCTGTTAGTAAATACCTCACGTATGATTTTATACCGTCTCCCAACATACCTTTTTTGAAGATAAAAAAGGTAAAACCTGGGTATGCGGTGGTATTTGATACAAAAAATGACACGTTAAAAGATTTGTGCTATTGGGATGTAGAGGGTAAGCTCATAGGATCCTCTTTTATGGGCGACAAAGAAAAGAAATTTGAACTTTTGGAGCATCTGTTTATTTCATCTGTGAAAGAACAGTTTATGTCCGATGTGCCGGTAACCCTACTTTTGAGTGGCGGCATTGATTCTTCCTTAATCGCATACTTTGCAGCAAAAGAGGTTAAAGGATTGAAAGAGGTATTTACTTTATCTTTTGGAGAGAAGTCTTATGACGAAAGCAGATACGCAGAATATGTTTCGAGGTTTTTGGGACTGAAGCTGAACAAAATTGTTTTTCCTACGGTTAACATTGATTCTATCGTATCCAAAAGCATAGAGTGCTTTGATGAGCCTATAGCTGATCCATCGATAGTTCCCACGTATTATTTACTCAATAACGTTTCAAAAAGGTTTAAAGTGGCGTTAGGTGGAGACGGTGGCGATGAGCTATTTGTAGGATACATAACATTTGTTGCAGATAGAATAGTAAATCTATATAACTTCTTTCCGCGCACACTTAGAGGGACTTTAAATTCATTCCTTAAGAAAATAATCCCAGTTTCACCTAAATACATGAGCCTAAACTTCAAATTGAGTCAGTTTATGAAAGGGGCCGGATTACCACCAGAGGTGAGATTTTTCACCTGGATCGGGTCTTTCTCCGAGGAAGAAAAGATGGATTTATGGAGCAGAAGTATAAAACGGTATATATACGATAGCCCAGAGAAAAACACCTTTGAAGATATTTACAGCCTTCTTAGCAATATAAACATAAACAAAGAGATCGATGAACTAATATATTTGTGTTTTAAACTGTATCTTTCAGATGATATCTTGGTGAAGACAGATAGAACAGGTATGGGCAACAGCTTAGAGGTTAGGGCTCCTTTTTTAGATTATCGCTTGATAGAATTCGCTTTTCGGATACCCTACTTTGAAAAGTTCCGATACCTTAAGACCAAGCTCTTCTTGAAGAATTTTGCCAGACGATATCTACCCAAAAAAATAATCGACCGTCCCAAGAAGGGCTTTACATTCCCACTGGCGAATATGATTAACGAAGATTTAAAAGAGATTGTAGATGATACCCTATTGAATGCGAACAATCCATTAAGTGACTTGTTTAATAGAAATTATATTGAAAAGTTGTTGAAAGATCATAGAAAAAAGGTAATAGATAATCGCAAAAAGATATGGTCTTTGTTCGTATTGTTTTATTGGGCGGATCATTTCTCAAAATCGTTTAAAGCTATAACACTGCCATGATTATGAATTTTAAAGGGATTTTGAATTATACATCGAATTTGAAGTATATCAAATTTTTCATAAAGCTTACTGTAAGTGCGATATTGATTGTTGCGCTTTTTTACAAAATAGATATTAAGACATTGGAACAGTCTATGTTAAAGGTTGGACTATGGCAGTTTATTTTTTTAAGCTTTTACTACATAACAACACACATAATTGGCAGCATAAGGTGGAGATATGTAATAAAGAGTTTAAGCAAAGACATAAAAGCCATAGAGCTTGTAAAAGCGTACTTTTTAGGTACATTTAGCAGCCTCTTTTTGCCCGGAATAGTGGGCGGTGATGCTGTGAAAGTATTTGTTGTCTCAAAAAAATTACCCTTGCAAAACTCTATCAGCTCTGTTTTCTTAGATAGATACAACGGCCTACAGGTCCTACTTCTAATTGCCCTTTTTGATGTTTCGATTTTTACAAGATTTTTTAGTTTAAAGCTTATTCTGTTGGTTGTTGGTGTAAATATTGTGATCTTGCTTCCCGTATATTTGCTTAAGCTTAAGGTGTTTAGAAGATTTCAAAAAATTATGAGTTTTCATGATGATATTTGGGCGTTTTTGAGAAACAAGTATCTTTTGCCTGCTTCTGTTTTATCTCTGCTAATTCAGCTTATAGTTATATCTATATATATCTTTACAGCTAATATACTAGGTTTTCACCTCGACTATGTATACTTTTTTGCGTTTATCCCTATTATTAATTTCGCCAGTTCTTTGCCCATATCTTTTAATGGGATAGGTGTTAGGGAGTTTTGCTTTGTATATTTTTTTGGTCTTGTTGGATTGAGTAAAATTAAGGCTTTGACCTTGAGCTTAGAAGTGTTCTTTATTGTCATTTTCTCTAGCTTATTAGAAGGTGGTCTGTATTATGTTTTGTCCTTGGGAAGTCTTGAAAGATTTAATTTGGGAAAGTTGCTTTCAAAAAGTTAAAGGTGATTGGAATTAGGCGTGTTGAAAAGAATAGACTTATATATCTTTAGAAATATAGTTTTTTCCTTTTTAGCATCCTTTATAATTATCTCAGCGGTCATGATTATAGGTGACATAATCAAAATTTATAGTATCTTGTTCGAAGGAACCTCTTTGGAACTAATGTTAAAAATATTATTGCATATATTGCTCTTTTTATCAATCTTTACCGTTCCCATGGCTTTGACAATATCAATAAACTATGTCTATTCCAATATGTCTTACCATTCAGAAATAACCGCTTTGAGAAGCGCTGGCATTTCTCCACTAAGAATTTACTTTCCAGCCTTTATGTTCACAGTACTTGTTTTTGTTTTTTTGTCTTACGATCATTTCTATCTGGCTTATAAATCGAAAATGTCTTACTGGGGGGAATTAAAGGAATCTATTGGAAACAAGCTATATATAGCATTGAAGCCCAATGAGTTTTATAAGGTTAATGGTAAAGTTTTGTGGGTCAATTCTTTGTCACCTGACCATAAAAAATTAAACGGCGTATTTTTTTCCTTTGGCAATAAAGTTTTTGTTTCGAAAAAGGCTTACTTAGAAGACACACCTAAGGGCATGCTAATAAGATTTTTCAATGTAAAGATGTTTGCAAAGGGTATAAGTTCCACTGAACTTGGGAGTTTTGATGAGTATGACGTGGGTTTTTTCAATCGTAAATTTACTTTAAATAAATCTGATGTTGGTTATTGGACTTTGGATAGGATATTAAAGGACTACAGAAAAACCCACTCAATAGCTGATCTCTTTGAAATAAACAAAAGAATATCTTTGATGTTGAGTGCTTTTGTTTTATCATTTATAGGTTTTAGTTTTGGTCTTATATCTGCAAGGGCGGGGAAAAGCGCAGGTGTAGTGTTAAACATATTTATATTTTTTCTTTTTTATATACTTCTAATGTTTAGTCAGTCCATTTTCAAATCCGATCATATCATATGGCCTGTTTATTTACCCAACCTTATTATTGGTTTTTTTGGACTGTACGTATTTTATTCTAAGGTTAAAGTTTAACTGTTTTTGTTTTTTGGTACCGAAACAAAAATTCAACAAACTCCTCTACACCTTTAATATAACCCCCCTTCCGCACCCAAATCCCCATTTTAACCAAACCCAAATGCACAGCAAACGCACAGAGAGAAAATAGTGAAAAGGGTTGTAAAACAAATGGAACAGAAAGTGCTTAAACTTACCCCTAAAAAGAGGGGGTATTTAAATGACACAACAAAAAGCAGTTATCAAGAACATGGACCATTTAGGACTGATAGCCGGTATGATAGATGAACTAAAGATTAAAGAAACTATAGATGATGCAATACAATCATCAAGTAAATCAAAGAACCTAAGCTATGGTGAAGCAACAAAGGCAATGATTCTTAACGGTCTTGGTTATGTTAACAAACAGCTCTACCTAACACCACTCTTTTTTAAGGATAAACC
>JALVTR010000119.1 GCA_027035885.1 Desulfurellales bacterium | reverse complement strand
GATATAAATCCAAAGGGTGTTATATTTGAAGGTAAATTTCATAAGGTTGTTTCTCTAAATAGTACTTTCAACGGCTTGAATGAGTACAAAGCCGATGTCAGAACAAACCTAAACACGAATGCACGCGTCGAGGTTGGTATAGTAATATTCAAAGGTAGAGCCATAAAGTTGCCATTCGATGCAGTTTTGTCAGATGATGGAAAAAATTATGTCTTCATAGTTAAGGGCAATAGGGCTATACCAAAACCCGTGAAAATAATAGCTTCGGGGGAAGAAGGCTTGGCTGTTTTGGACAAGAGCCTTTTAGGCAAAGAGCTTGTCCTTGCAAAGCCTGATATCTTCATAAAACTGCGTGGCGGCGTGCAGATAGTGAAGGAGTAGGGTATGTTTGATTACTTTTACAAAAAACCTTACACACTGTTTAGTATAATAGCTTTATTTTTCATAATGGGCGTTATAGGTTTGAATGAATTACCCAAAAATTTGTTTCCTGATGCAGAAAGACCTCAAGTTGTAATTGTCACCAAAATACCCGGTGCCACGGCTCAAGTTGCCGCAAGTAGCGTTTCAAAACCGATTGAGGAAGAGGTTGCCAGATTGAGCTATGTGCGTGATATAAGCTCTGTCAATGTGGCCAACTTTTCCATTGTTAAGGTGGTATTTGAGTATAAGAAGGGGCTTGAAAATGCAGCCGTTGATGTGGCGAATGCTTTATCTATAGTTAAATCCAAGCTTCCGCCGGGGGCAAATCCCTCAATTTACACAGTCGGTAGTTTTACCCTGCCAGTTGATGTCGTTTCTTTGAGCCCAAAGAACAAATATATAACCTTAGGTGATATAAGGAAAATAGCGGACAGTTTTATAAAGCCATATCTTTTGAGCATTAAAGAAATAGGTAACGTTGAGGTTTTTGGGGGTTACAAGAGTGCCATTACAATAAACATTGATCCATACAAGCTTGCAAAGTACAACACCTCTGTTGATCAGGTTATAAAGGCTCTGTTTTCTTTAGATAGAGATATGCCTATAGGTTTCATGAAGGGTAAAAATAACTTTGTAACGTTGACCTATTATGGTGAAAGGGATGAGATTGAGAAGTTGAAACAGTTGCAAATAGCTCCAAATGTACCGCTTATGAGTGTTGCAGATGTTAAGTGGAGTTATGAGAAGCGTTTCAGTGGCTATATGGGAAACGGTCATCCGGCAATTGCTTTGTCCATACAGAGAGCACCAGGTGGCAATGTGTTGGCTGTTTCTGATGCAGCAAGAAAAGCAATGAAATACCTCGAAAAGGAGTATCCGAATATAAAATTCGAGATTTCAGACACACAGAGAAATCTGATTCTTACATCCAACACAAACATGCTCGAGGCTCTGCGCGATGCTATTATCTACACTTTGCTTGTTTTGCTTCTGTTTTTGGGAAACTTCAAAGCAATCATTGCTGCAGGTCTTTCAATACCGATGGTTTTCTTTACAACAATTGCCATCATTTGGCTTACGGGAGGAGAACTCAATATTGTTGTCTACACGGCAATAATTCTTTCTTTGGGCATGCTTACAGACGATGCTGTTGTGGTTTTAGAGAACATTGAAAGACACCTAAGCGAATTAAAAGAAGACCTACACACTGCAATATACAAAGGAACAAAGGAGGTCTTGGGCCCTGTATTTGCAGGCACACTATCCACGGTCGTCATTTTGTTTCCTTTAATGTTTGTCGGAGGTTATCCACAAAGGATTTTTCAACCTCTTATCTCGACGTTAATAATTTCGCTGATCGTCTCATACTTTCTATCCATCACATTTGTGCCTAAACTATCGGTTTATTTGTACAGAAAAGGAACAGAGAAAACAAAATTAGAAAAATTGTTTGAAAAATTCTACTCTAATACCGTTGGAAAATTGGTGGGTGTTTATGTAGGCATCTTGCACTTTTCAAACTCTGGTAGACATACCTTTCGCAAAGCTTTTTTAATCTTAGGCGTGCTTATTGTTTTTATTTTGAGTATTAAAAATATAATGCCCGTGCTTGGAAGGGATATAATGCCACCTATGGATACGGGTATAATCATAGCAAAGGTTAAATTCAGCGCCAACAGTACAGTTGATGCATCAGAGCATAAGTTGCAGAAGTTTCTGAACTGGCTAAATAAACAACCGTATGTGGAGATGAGTTCTGTTGCTTTTGGCTCTGAAGCTGGTGTTCTATCTTTGGGTAGTGGAAACCTACCCAGTGAGGCTACAATAACAATAAACTGCGTCGATAGATTTCACAGGAAACTTACCATCTGGCAAATAGAGTCGATTTTTAGAAACAGGCTCAATAAACTTGAGGGTGTTAAAAGTGTAGATGTCTATGATTTTGGTGCTACCCCTCTCTCTACAATTAAAGCACCGCTCGATGTTAGGATTAGAAGCGCCACATATTACGGTTTGCCCAAAGAGGCATCCTACATTGCAAAAAACATGGAGAAGATAAAGGGTTTAACGAGCGTTGATACAAGTTGGGACTCTAACTATCAAGAAATATCACTCAAGATTGATACAAATAAGGCTCTAAGCTACGGTTTGACGCCTGCTCAAATTATAGACCAGATCCCTATTAACGGTCGCATTGCATCGATTAACGGGGACTTTACATCCATGAATACGCAGTTTGTTAGGGTTTATTTAAAGGGAAAGTTTGGCGAAAACCTAAATAGTATAAGGCTTCTTCCGATAAAAACGCCGTATGGATATTACATTCCACTTGAAGCCGCAGCTAAGTTCCAGAAGCATTTTACACCTGCCAAAATTGAAAGAGATCAGCTACTTTACAGTATAGATGTTAATGGCTATAGGAATAAAAAGCCCATAAGCATGATTACGACTGATAGTAATAAAATACTAAAACATTTAAATACAAAAGGATATTTAATTGAACAGGCAGGCAGTATCGTTCAATTGAACGATAGTTTTAAGAGAATGTTGAAAGCTATTCTTATAGGGGTTATACTCCTTACCACTACGCTAATAGCCGTTTATCGCTCCGTCAGAATGGGGCTTATTATGATTGTGGTTTTGCCACTTTCCATGATAGGTGCGTCTTGGGCTATGCTTGTTTTTCATAAACCATCGTGTATGCCGAGTATGATGGGGACTTTGTTGCTTTTTGGTATAATAATTAAGAATTCAGTTTTACTTGTCGATTTTTACCAACACTATAGAAAAAAGGAGTCTGCTTTCGAAAGTGCTTTAGAAAGCGTCCGGATAAGATTTAGGCCTGTTATGATGACAGCATTTGGAACAATAGCAGGAATGATTCCTATTGCTCTGGAAAGTGCTGTTGGATTAGAGCGATTATCTCCACTTGCAGATGTTGCTGTTGGTGGCTTACTTGTGGGCACAATTCTAACACTTGTTTATGTACCAATGTTTGCTTACATGTTTGATTCAAAAAACAAATGAAAGCACAAAGTCTCACTCTTGAAAACATAGAGTTGTGACCTAAATTTTCTATTAAAGGTGTAAAGATGGGAGGTGAAATTATGGCCCAGAAAATAAAAGTCGAACTAAAAAAGGATAAGGACAAGTTATTCTTAAGATGTGAAGAGTTTGGCATAGCAGAATATTGTGTAACAGAAGAAGAAGCAGAAAATATAGTAAAATCAAAGCTTCCTCAAGGATCAGATATAGAATGGGTTAAAGAATATATGGAAAAAGATGTATAAATCTAAAATTAGTATTAGTTAAAAGATAAATCGGCAGATAAAGTTAATCTGCCGATTTTTTATTTTTAATTCCAGTTTTCATAGATTTGGCCCCTATATTTTGGATATTCTTCATAGGGAAGTTGGCCTTTTGAGAACAAGATTTGGTAAAGTTGATCATCCCCATATTTGAATGATACCGAGGCCCCGTTTAAATATAGATACCACATCCGAGTGAATTCGTCTCCGTACATCTCTTCTACTTTCTTTCTATTTTTGTTAAACCTCTCAATCCAATTGTCCAATGTTTTTGCATAATGGGGCCTCAAGTTTTCAACATCTACTACGTAAAATTCAACTCGTCTCATGTGTCTTATCAGCTCTTCCAATGATGGTAAATAGCCACCTGGGAAGATGTATTTTGTTGTGAATGCATCTGTTTCCATTGGTTTGTTGTGTCCAATTGTATGGAGTAAACCCACAGCGTTATCGTCAAGCAGTTTGTCCAACTTCTTGAAAAACACGGGAGCATAGTTTTTACCTACGTGCTCATAGGCTCCAATTGATACAAATTTATTGAATTTACCGGTTATATTTCTGTAATCCTCACACAGAATCTTGATTTTTTTCTCAAGCCCCAACTTTTTTATTCTTTCATTTGCATAATCAACCTGATTTTTTGATATCGTGCAACCCACACCCTCTATGTCAAACCTTTGGGCTGCATATATCAAAAAACCGCCCCATCCACAACCTATATCAACAACTCTATCTCCGTCTTTCAAGCCTATTTTTCTAATTATAAGCTCATATTTGTTGCTTTGGGCTTGCTCTAAAGTATCTGTGTTCCAGTTTTTAAAGTATCCACAAGAGTATGTAAGTGACTCATCTAAAAACAACTTATAAAATTCATTATCCAATCCGTAATGATGCTCAATGTTTTTCTTTGCCTGCTTTTTTGAATTTAGCGTTTTTAATCTCTCTACGACCAATTCAGCAAGAATTTTTGGCGATGGTTTAATTTTATTTATTGCCGGAAGTGCCTGAATCCTCAAAACACGTTGTAAGTCCCCTTCTATCTCCAATTTCCCTTTCATATAGTTTTCACCAAACCCAATGCTTAAATGCTCCATAAGATCGTAAATTACCTGAGGATCCTTTATGTAGATTTTTGCGGCTGGTTTTTTGTCTAAAGAAAAGTTTTTCACTGTCCCGTCCCAATATATGAGCTGCGCGGGAACTGTGTCTTTAGATGCATCCAATATCTTTTCCAACAACCCTTTAAAATCATCAAGAGTTTTTCTGGCCATTTTTAACCCCCTGTCTTTTCTAAATAACTTATCACTGTTTTTTAAATAATCAAGTTCTTTCATCTATTTAAGAATAGAAACTTTTTAATGGGTAACGCCAAAAATAGATTTTAAAATTCTTATATTTATAATGAGCTTTTACCCAGCAATTAAAATAGAGTGGCGCTTTTTGCGAGTTTATCCGCTTCTTTATTGTTTTCCCTATTCACGTGAATAATTTCTAAATTGCTGAACTGTTTCTCTAACCCTTTAACCTGTTTGTACAACTTTAGAAGATTCTTATCTTTAACCTTGTAGCTACCGTTTATTTGCCTAACAACAAGTTCGGAATCGCTGTAAACCCTTAAGCTCCTGAAACCTTCCAAAAGTGCAAGATTTAAACCTTCTATTAAAGCTGTGTATTCTGCAACATTGTTTGTTGCCACTCCTATAGGCTTACTTATCTTTTTAACGCTCTTGCCATTAACCTTTAACACCACACCAATACCAGCTTTGCCTGGATTTGACGCGGAAGCACCATCTACATACATCTCGACATTATCTTCTTCAAAATAATTTATAACCTTGTCAAAAAAACTTTCTATATCTTTGTTTGTAAGTTCAGGGTGAGACAATTTAACAGCATCAACTGATTGTTTCTTCTTGAGTTCCTTGAAGAAATCGGAGATATTCATTAGCTAATCTTCAGAATCCTCATCTAAATACAACATCCTTCCACAATTTGGGCAATACACAATTTCGTCAGTATCTTGAAGCAGGGTTAAAACCTGAGGAGTCAATTTCATAAAACAACCGTAACACGCCTCTTTTTTAACAGGAACAATCGCGGTACCTTTAGCCCATCTGTTGATTTTTTCATATTTTCTAAGTATCTTGGTATCTATTGTTGGCAATAGCTCCTCTTTTGTTTTAGATATTTTGTCTATTTCATCGTTTATTTCTTCTCTTCTTTGGACAAATCTTTCTTGATAATCTTTAAGCGTCTTCTTTAGTTGCTCATGCCTATCTTCCAACTCTCTCAAACCTTTATTTTTCTGTTCAATTTGTTCCTTAAGTGACTCTATCTTCTCTTCAAGAACAGATTTGTTTGTCCTGGAAATATCAATTTCTGTATTTACAGCCTGGAGCTGTTTTTCTGTAGATATATTGTTTTGCTTTAACTCAAGCTTATTTAAGTTCTCAATAGTCTCTTCCAGTAAATCCTTTTTGAATTTTAAATCTTTCTCAAGTTCCTCAATTTCCTCTTTTACGTCTGAAATTTGAGATAATTTTGCTTCAACTACGCTCAATATTCTTTCTTCTTTTTGCTGGATTTTCCTAAGCTCAAGCTCTAAATCAGCTATATGTTTATCAAAGCTCTGTATATCCAACAGTTTCTTCAAATCCGCATTCAAAATCGTCACCTCCTTTTATTTGTAATTCCAAGGTAAACTATCTGTTTCCGATATAAACACTTCCATATCTTCAGAAATCTCTCTAATCCTTTCCATTAAAATCAATTTAGAAAACTTCTCAGTATGAAAATGGGTTGCATCTATAACATTAATGCCGTTTTCCTTAGCAAAAATGGCTTGATGATGCTTTAAGTCACTACTCAAAAAAACATCGAAATCATAATTTATTATGAGCTCGAGTAAATCCATACAGCTTCCGCTGCAAACGGCTACTTTTTTCACTTTTTTTTCATTCGACTTCACAAACTTAACAAGTCTAACACCCATTTTCTCTTTAGCATATTCAACAAACTCATCGAATTCCATTGGCTCATTTAAATGCCCTATCCTTATTGGTTTAGCATTTTCTATCTTTTCTACACCATTGAGCTCAAGCAACTCGCATAGATAATCGTTCAAACCTCCATCAGCAATATCCAAGCTCGTATGAAAAGCATAAACACCTATCCCTAATTCTATAGCTTTGTAAACAACATCAAGAGGATAGATGCTTTTATCTATTTTCTTAGTAGACGAAAAGAGCAATGGATGATGTGCTATAATCAGATTGCACCCTTTCTCGTATGCTTCATCTAATGTCGACTTAGTTACGTCTAATGATAGCAAAACAGCTTTTATAAACCTATCCTTAGGGGAAATTTGGAGACCCGAGTTATCCCAGCTCTCCTGAAGGCTTAAGGGAAAGTATACCTGCAATCGCTCGATTAAGTTTCCTACTTCCATAAAAAAATGGTGGGCCCACCAGGACTCGAACCTGGGACCAACCGGTTATGAGCCGGTGGCTCTAGCCAACTGAGCTATGGGCCCTTAAACCTACAAAAAGCAAAAACCAATATACTAATTATCATGATTTTGTCAACCAGAAAAATGCATTGATAGCCAGATATATACCAACATACTTACACCTCAGAAAAATATTGAGGAAACGTTATTATATTTATGATAAATTTTTTATTCAAAACCCTAAAAAATAGTTCTATTTCTACCGCCTTGCTTCGCCAGGTACATTCTTTTATCAGAATTGTTAACCAATTCTTCGAACGTTTCAGGATTATCTTCCATGGAAGAGATACCAATGCTGACCTTACAATTTATTTCGTTGTCATCAAACAAAATAGGTGTAGCGTCTATATGTTTTCTTATCCTTTCAGCCAAAGTATAAGCACTTTCCTTTGTCGTGTTTGGCAAAATAACAACAAATTCCTCGCCACCATAGCGTATAGGAATATCAGAAGACCTTATATGATTTCTTATCTCTTGAGCCACCTGTTTAAGCACCAAATCACCGACTTTATGACCATACTCATCGTTTACACTCTTAAAGTGATCAATATCTATCATCAAAACAGACAAGGGATGTGAGTACCGTTTGGTTTTCTTAAACTCCATTTCTGCTAAAAGATTCATGTACCTTCTATTGAATAGACCCGTTAATGGGTCTCTCACTGCTTCCTCATGCAACTGTATAATTCTATTATTTGTGCAATATTCTTTTCTTTCTGCCAAAATTGTCATAGAAATAGGAATTTCAAACTTCGATAAAATCTCTAAATCCACATAGATATTAAAATCGTCTGGATTGAAAATAATAAAACATACACCATAAAAACGCTCATTTTGGTCTTTTACAGGAAACGTATAAGATGGCTCTTCTATACCAAACATCGTATGTAATTTTGAAGGTTTAAAGAATAGCGCCCCGTTTTTTATGTAGCTCGACGCTTCCACCATTTGCTTTAATTTATTATAGTCCTTCATAAAAATAATTGATGTCTTTTCTGAATCCAACTCCAAAATAGTTGTTTCATCAGAACTTATTACAAAAGCCTTAATCGAATCAATATTGTAAAACTGTTTTAGGCTACACATAAACCTATCAATAACTTTATAAAACCGCTCTTGATAGGCTATGACTTTTATTATCTCTTCCAACACATCGTTTAGCTTCGATAATTTTAGCACATCCCTTGTGTTTGTAAACTTTTCAAACAATCCACATTTTAGATTTTTCATCTTTTCTATTATTGGTTTAATCTGTTCTCTTGTTATGATTGAGCCATGTTGAGGAGCAATTATTTCAATGTCATACTTTTCTATTTTTGACAAACCATTAACAAGTATTGCATTGCTCGGCATGTAATGCTCATGAAACGGCTTGAGTTTCTCAAAGTAATCATCTGCACTCTTTGCGAATAGCTCAAATATAGGGGTAAACCCTCCAAAAATATCACTTGAGAACAGGGACTTTGTTCGAACATCATAAGAACAAAATGCTCCAGGGAAGTGCATATATGGAGTGAAAATAAACTTTAACAACCTATCGCCCGCTTTTAATTTCCAGCCTTTTTCTTCTACTTCGTATAATTTTACATCCCAATCGCAATGCTTAAGTAAAGCCCACGTTCTCCAATGGGTCACAATATATTTTTCTAATTTACCGGCATCTTCTATTAATTGGTCTATACAACCAATTATATCTGGGTCTTGGTGGTGACAAACTAAGTATTTTATATCTTTCAGTTTTACAATTTGCTCGATTTTCTTCTTTGTGATGTCATATGTTATACGAGAACCTGGGTCAATCAGTATAGACTCATCGCCGTTTCTAATCAAATACACATGGCACTGGAATTGGTCTTCCGGTATAACTGCGCCTACCCAAAAAACATCCTTTGCAATCTCTATGGGTTCATCAAGATTCATTTTCCCTCTTTTTCTCAGTCTCTTTCCACAGCGAATCGAGATTGTATTCTTTTCTCTTCTGTTCAGTAAACAGATGTATAACAACATCAAAACAATCTATCAGCGTCCAACCTCCATCTGATGTCTCCTCAATGTGGTGAATATCTATGCCTGATTTTTTTATATCATCAAACACGGCATAAACCTGTTTGCTTGAGCTCACAGTTCCAACAATAAAAAAATCGAACAACGCGGACTTCATCCTCAAATCATAAACAACTACATCCTCAACCTTTTTATCCTCTAATATTTGTAAAAGCTTTTCTCTCACCTATACAACCCCTTTTCAATAATAAATTTTTCAACTTTTTCTGGCACTAAATATTTAATACACTCATCTCTCTTAATTTTATTCCTAATGGCACTAGATGAAACGTCAAAAGCTGGCGGTGTATAGATGTATACCGTTTTAGGTTTTGCACTATACTTAGCTTTTTTCTTTACCTCTTGAAAGTTTACAATATTTCTGTATTTATTCAAGATAATTTGCGTATCATACTCCGGCCTTCTCACAACAATAAAACTAACAAGCTCTATTAAATCTTTATAATCCTTCCAAGACGACAAATAATAAAACGCGTCCGTACCAACAATAAAAAAAAGTTCATCATCTGGATATGCGTTTTTAAAGTACCTCACCGAATCAATTGTATAGCTTACTTTATTTGAATCTATCTCATAGCGAGATACTTCGCAAAAATTTAGCTCATCAATAGACAACTTTATCATCTCGTATCTATATTCTGCATTAGCAACATCGTCCTTTTTGTGCGGGGGTATACCCGTTGGCAAGAATATCATTTTATCAAGGAGGAACGTTTCATAGGTACTGATAGCCCCTCTAATGTGTCCAATGTGAATGGGGTTGAATGTTCCCCCCAATATACCTATTCTCACTCTCTTATCTGTCCGCTACCTCTGATTTTGTATTTGTAAGTTGTAAGTTCTCTTAAGCCCACAGGTCCTCTTGCGTGGAGTTTGTTTGTGCTTATTCCAATTTCTGCACCAAATCCGAACATCCCGCCATCTGTAAATCGTGTTGAAGCATTCACATAGACGCACGAAGCATCAACCTCATCCAAAAACCTTTCTGAGTTGTTATAGTTTTCTGTGATTATAGCTTCTGAATGGTGTGAACCGTAGGCGTTTATATGCTCAATTGCCTCATCCAAGCTTCCAACGACCTTTATGGATAAAATAAGGTCTAAGTATTCTGTATTGAAATCTTCTTCTGTAGCCTCTTTTATATCTTTTAGGATTGTTCGCGTTTTGTCGCATCCCCTCAGTTCTACATTTGCCCTATCCATCAAATCTTTGAATTTAGGCAAAAATTCACTTGCTATATTTTTGTGTACAAGCAGTGTCTCTATAGCATTGCAGACACCCGGTCTCTGGACTTTTGCGTTGTAAGATATATTAAGCACCTTTTCTAAATCGGCAAATTCATCTATGTACATATGACATAAGCCTTTATCATGTTTTATAATGGGCATTGTTGCGTTTTCTGTGACAAACTTAATTAACCCTTCCCCCCCTCGAGGAACAATAACGTCTATATACCTATCCAGCTTAAGCATGTATTTAACGCCTTCCCTATCTGTTTCATCTATGAAACCTATGGAATTAGGGTTTATGCCATTTTCATTTAGCGCTTCCTTAATTAGCTCTGACAGCAGTTTGTTTGAATTTATAGCCTCTTTCCCACCCCTTAAGACTGCACTATTCAGAGATTTTAAACACAGAATGGCAGCATCAACCGTAACGTTAGGCCTCGATTCGTAGATTATGCCTATAGTTCCGATAGGCACCCTAACTTTCTCAATATTCAAACCATTTTCAAGTCGCCATCCATCTATAACCTCGCCCACAGGGCTTTTAAGCTTAACAACCGTGTCAATGGACTCAATCATGCCATCAATTCTTTTATCGTTCAAAAGCAGCCTATCAATGAGAGAATTTTTGAGATTTAACTCTTTTGCATTTTTTATATCCATGCCGTTTACGTTTTTTATCTCTCCTCTGTTTTTGTCAATTAAAGTTTTTAAGCTCTCCAACGCAGCATTAATTTTCTCTTCAGATGTTTTAGAAAGGCTATAAAACGCCTCGTGAGTCCTTTTGCAAATATCTATGATTTTTTCTGCATTCATTCTATTCCCCCTTCAATTAAAAAGCCTAACTACCTGCTCAGCTACAACTGCCGGTTTTTCTTCTCCTTTAATGTTGACAATGATTTTATACACGATTTCAACCGAATCTCCAAGATTCTCTATTGATACAGGGATTAACTTAGCTTTAACGTAAGAGTTCTCCTTCACAGGAGTAGGAAATCTAACTTTATTTAGTCCATAATTTACAATATATTTCATACCAGGATAGTGTTTTTTAAAAAAATCCTCCCTATTACTTCCAACTAGATATGGAATTAGGGACAGTATCAAAAATCCGTGCGCAACTGTTGTCTTATAAGGAGATTCTACTTTTGCCCTTTGAGTATCTGTGTGTATCCATTGGGTATCCCCCGTAACCTCAGCAAATTTATCGATAAGTTCTTGGTCTATCCTAAACCATTCACTCTCCGAAACCACAGAGTTTAATCTGGTCTTATAGAACTCCATTAGCTCATCGTATTTACTCACCGCTGTTCTCCATAATTACCATATTATCAATGTGAACAACATCACTTGAGTATTTATAACCTAAGATAGCTGTGATTTTATTTGAATGGTGACCTTTAATCTTTTCTATCTCACTTGAATCGTAGTTCGTAATACCTTTTGCTACCAAAAAGCCCTTTTCATCTTCAATATTGATTATATCCCCTCTACCAAAGCCGCCAAATACCTTTTTTATGCCACTAGGTAAAAGGCTCTTGCTTCTTTTAAGACTACTCTTCGCACCTTCATCAATCACAACGACTCCGCTTGGATTACACGATTCTATCCACGATTTTTTAGATTCAGTATAACTCTTATAAGGTTCAAAAAAAGTAAATTTAATATCGTCTTTTAGCAGTTTTTTCAGAGCGTCTTTTTCTTTACCATTCAAAATACAGGCCAACTTACCAGCCTTAGCAGCCTTTAAGCAAGCATCAATCTTTGTGCCTATTCCACCACTTCCAAATTTACTGATATTTCCCTCTTTTATCTCTATATTACCATCGAATTTCTCTATGAACTCCGCAGAAGAGTTAGACGGCTCTTCAGTGTACACACCATCAATATTGCTCAATATAATCAAAGCATCTGCCTCTATTAAATTTGTTATCTGAAATGATAGATTGTCATTGTCTCCAAACCTGAGCTCTTTTATAACAACAGTGTCATTTTCGTTTACGACAGGCACAACTTTCCACTTTAGTAGGGTTATTATCGTGTTTTTTGCATTAATAAATCTCCTTCTGTTTTGTATATCGTCAACAGTGATTAAAACTTGTGCCGTAGTTTTTTTATATTTTTTAAAATATTTTGCATAAATCTCCATTAGGTTAGGCTGGCCGATACTCGCCAGCGCTTGAAGGCTAACTATATTTACTGGCCTATTTCTAATATTTAGTGTTGATATACCACTGGCTACAGCGCCACTTGACACAATAAGTATTTGCTTACTCTCTGATATTTCAGATATATTGTCCACTATATTTTCTATTGTATCTTCGTCAATTTTATTGTCACGGGAAAGAACTGCACTCCCGATTTTTATAACTATGCGTTTGGCAGATTGTATTCTTTTTACAAATTCGTGCTTATCCATTCTAATAGTTTATCCAAACCTTGTTTTTTCATTGCACTAATAAAAAACACAGTTTCTCCATCGAAAAGTTTGATAAATTCCCCTTTATCCAAACCTTTCAATAGGTCAACCTTATTCAAAGCAATAGCCCTCTTTCTTTCTGAGAGCTCACCGCTAAACGAGTGTAACTCTTTTAGAAGTTTATCAAACTTTTCTTCTGGGTCATCCAAAATATCTATCACAAAAAGCAATAATCTTGTTCTTTCTATATGCTTTAAAAACCTCAACCCCAAGCCCTTTCCTTCATGGGCGCCTTCGATAATTCCTGGTATATCAGCCACTATAAAATCCCTATCACTGAAACTCACATACCCAAGATGTGGCTGAATGGTTGTAAATGGATAATTTGCCACCTCAGGTTTAGCGTCGGATATTGCCCTAATTAAAGAGGACTTACCTGCATTTGGAAAGCCTACAAGACCTACGTCGGCCAACAGCTTCAATTCTACGATAAGCTTTTTTTCTTCTCCTTTTCTCCCGGGTTGAGTTACTCTTGGAGCTCTATTTGTCGGAGTTGCAAACGCCGCATTACCCTTCCCTCCGTTTCCACCTTTTGCTATGACTACGCTCTCACCATCTATTGTTAAATCAGCAACTATCTCATTATTCTCATTTTTTATTATAGTACCTACCGGAACTTTAATGATTAGGTTTTTTCCACTTTTGCCCGTCTTGTTGTTTGAACCACCAGGCTGTCCATTCTCAGCCTTAAAATGCTTTTTAAAACGAAAAGGCCTCAAGGTATTTTCATCCTTAGAGGCCTGAATAATTACATCTCCACCCTTGCCCCCGTCGCCACCATCAGGGCCGCCTTTCGGGACAAACTTTTCACGCCTAAAGCTTACAATGCCTCTGCCACCATCGCCAGCTTTTACGTAGATTTCTGCATAATCAACGAACATTTATGGATAAACACTGACAAGCTTTTTGCCTAATTTTTCTTCGAATTTTACCGTACCTGCAATTAAAGCAAACAAGGTATCATCTTTTCCTTTGCCTGTGTTTTTACCTGGATGCCATTTGGTTCCCCTTTGACGAACCAAAATTTCACCAGCCTTTACACGTTGACCATCAGCTCTTTTAACACCTAATCTTTTACCTATACTATCTCGGCCATTTTTTGTACTTCCAAGACCTTTTTTGTGAGCCATTTATGCCCTCCTAAGAAACTATCTTTGTAATTTTAACTTCGCTAAACCACTGCCTATGGCCTTTTTTCCTCTTATAGCCTTTCCTTCTTTTAAACTTATAAACAATAACTTTCTTGGCTTTTGCTGTCTTTACAACCTTTGCTTCAACTTTAGCATTCTCAACATATGGACTACCAACTTTATCTCCAACCATCAACACTTTGTCAAAAGATACCTCACTTTTCTCTTCTACGGGCAACTTCTCGACCCTTATAACATCGCCCTCTTTCACTATGTATTGCTTTCCACCACTTTCAATCACTGCAAACATCGCCCACTCTCCTTTTCCCTTCAATTTAGCCTTATGCTTCTACAAAATTAAAGCCTATTTGTCAATAGAAAGACGTAAAATCCTGGCAAACATATGCAAAAATGGCCAGCCAATCCTCATTTTTAACGTACCCTTAACTTAAAATTTCTTTAGCAATCATATCAACATCAACATTCATTTTACCAAAAATCCTTATAGCTTTTTCTATATTTTTACTGCCAAGTAAACTTTTGGCTAAACTCATTATCTCTTCCGCATTGTTGCTATGCCACATTAGACCCTCGTCTATCAAAAACTTGTCATAATGGCTTATAAAACTCCTTGTTGAGATTGTTGGCACGCCAAAATATGTCGCTTCAATGTTTATCGTTCCACCGCCTCCAATGAACAAATCACTATAGGCTAAAAGATGCTGGAGTATTATTTTCTTTTCGAGCACAATGGCTTTTTTGAATTCTTCTTTTAAAGGTTCAGCTTCATATCTCGGTATGATTACCAAATTTACATCCCAGTTTTGCATTTTTCTTAAGGCGTCGTATAAAAATGGATATTTACCCTTAACATAGCTTGCCTTAAATTCCTCTTCTCTTACAGTTATTGTTGGTTTTGATAGGTTTATTTGCGGTATCGTCTCCTGTAAGTAGTTTATATCGGGTTTAAAATCCTCTAGCCAAATCAAAGGGTCTATAAAATTGTATTCGACAATCTGGTCTTTCTCTAATCCAAATCTTAAAAATATCTCATCAGGCACAACAAACGGCTTAAACATCTTTGTAGCAAGAGGTATTGTAAGCCTTGCTTGGGGCAGGGCTTTTTTAAAATTTGTTCTGTAATCGCTTAAGGGAATGTCGTAAAAATCATAAACAGGTATATTCAAACCAAAGGCAATTCTAACTGCATCAACGCTTGATAGGCATATAAGTTTGTCTACATTAAATTGAGTAACAAACTCCATTAGCTCTTTTTGTCTTTTTATCGATGCCTTTAGTTTATCTTCCAAACTTGCCCCGCCAAATTCACCTCTGTTGACAAAAGATATACTGTGCAACTCTAATAATTTTATAACCTCTTTATAGCCCACGCCCTCTCTTGCCGTTATGAGGATATCTTTTTGTTTTTTTAATTCTTTTATTAAAGGTTTAAAAAAAAGAACTGACTTAGGTGTTACGAGGTCAAACCAAATCATTAAACTATGCCTTTTTCTTTATATTCATCATACCACCACGGCCTGATTTTTATTATGTCTTTCTCACCAAAGGCAAATGAATATTTAGACGAATATGGAATTAATCCAACCGATTTTATGTTAGGCTCTATTATCTCACACTTATTTGCGCAGGTATATAAACAATCCTTGGAACACTCTCCTTTTTCTATTTTATCTAAAACTATTTTTCCACTCTCCAATACTTTATCCAAACTGCCTTGTTTTTTTATATTCCCAAACTTCAAATAAGGCAGCCAAAGCAAACATGGATAAACATTGCCATATGGGTCTATATCTATGCTCCTTTTTCCCATATAGCACTTGAATTTTATCTCTTTTCCTTCAAAAATCGCCCTTTGCAATAAATATTTGCTTGCATACCTGCTTTTATCATAGCCAATGCTTTTCAATTGCCTATCAATCTCCTCAAGTTCTTTTTCTGAAAAAATAAAATCATCTTTACTGAGCTTTTTTTTGGTTAGATTATCCTCTTTATTCCTATACCTTTCCGGATTGTATCTACCATACCCTATGTATAAACCAACTCCCATTTTTTTAGCAAAGTTATAGACCCATTCTATAAGATGATAATTTTCCTTATATATCGTAAATTGAAATCTTATTATAACCCCTTTTAGCTTTTTTAATCTTTCTACAGTTCCCAACGCCTTTTGAAAACCATCCTTATGGAGACGAATTTTTTTATATGTTTCTTTATCCCCATCCAATGATATATCCAATCTATACAAGGGAAACTTCTTTAAAACATACTTCGCAACTTCTTCGTGTATCTCTGGAAACCAACCTGTTATAGGAGAGTCCACGATAACGTCTGAGTGGAATTTGTAAATTGAGTCTACAGCTCTAAAATATGTATCACTCAAATGTGGCTCGCCGCCTGTCAAATGAACCTTTTTTAGGTTTAAATACTCAGATGAGAAAATAGTGTCTATCTCTCTTTGGTTGAGCTCTTGCTCCCTTTTATCAGGCAACTTCCAAATACTGCAGTATCTACAAGGTCCCGGACAGTACTCCGTTACTGTATAAGATATATCTTCTACCTTATACATTCACTTTCCACCTACTTACCCTTTCACACCTACGAAGTGTGAAAATGCTCCCAAAATCCCATCTACCCATTCACTCTCTCAACTTTACATCGACTAATATTCCTCTCCCTCGAATCAAACATCATTCCAATGAGGTATATGTCTTTTTTCTCGTTTAAGTATTTCTCATAATACCTTCTCTCTTTTATCTGTTTTATCGGCTCCTCTTTTGCATCCACTTTAAACTCAATGATCAGTATCTTATCCTCTGTCTTATCTGTTAGATCAATCCTGCCTTTGTTTGTAATATCCTCTGGAATCACATCATAGCCCAAAGCCATTAGATAGACAAAGACAACGCTGCTGTAACAACCCTCATAGTTCGAGATTACATTGTTCACGTAGTTCGTGTATGGAATGGAGGAAAAGATTTTCTTAAACAGTTCGACAAAGCCTTTGATGTCGTTTCTGTTTAGGCAGTCGAACATATCAAGGCGGTATCTGACCTTCTGTTGTCTTTGGTTGGTCAGGTAATCTATGAGGAGCTGGTTTAGTGAAATCCTAACCTCTATGTTTGGCACTCTGAGAGTGTAGGTGTATCCTCCAAGATTGTCTGCTATCCTTTTATCAAATGTCAAATAGCCTGTTTGCCAAAGAAGAGCTCTTAGGTCAATATAGTCCACATCAAACGCATTCAATACCTCTTCTGTAACCTCTGAGTATTCAAGCTCTGGGATGTAGTAATCACCCTTCTTCAAAAGCTCTATCAAGAAAGACGGACTGCCGGTCTGCCACCAGTAATTGCGAAATGCACCATTGTTGGAGAAAAACAGCAGTATATCAAAGGGATTATAGAGCGGTTTGCCGAAGTAATTATAGCCGTTATACCACCTTTTAACCATTTCAAGGTCTATATTTTCTATTCTATCTTTAAATACGGTTAATAAATTATCGTGGGTGTAGCCACATATTTCTGCAAATTCTTCATTGATTGTTATATCTTCAATATTATTCAAGCCACTAAAGAGATTTAGCTTGGAAAACTTGGATACACCTGTAATAAAGACAAATCTAATATATCTGTCGCTATCCTTAATCACAGAATAGAAGTTCTTTAGTATATCCCTTGCCCTTTTAGCTTTTTCTGGATTTGTGATGTTGTCAAGTATGGGCTTGTCGTATTCGTCTATGAGAATGACGACCTTTTGATTTTGTTTGTTGTAAGATTCCCTTATCATCTGTTTGAAGCAGTTTTTGAAGTCATCTAAGTCTTTACACTCTAAATTCAAAGTCTCTAAGTTATCCTCTAAGATGTGTTTTATCTCATTTATTGTTTGACTCTCATCCAAAGAATAATCCCCACTACCAAATGATATTCTTATGATGGGATAGGGTTTGAAGTCATACTTGTCATAGATGTATAAACCTTTGAATAAATCCTTGCTCCCTGAGAATATTTCAGCCAATGTATCAAGAAAGAGGGATTTGCCAAAGCGTCTTGGACGGGATAAAAAATAATAACCGCCACCTTGTATTAGTTTTAATGCTATGTGGGTTTTATCTACATAATAGCGGTTTTCATCTATAATCTTTCTAAAGGTCTGAATGCCTATTGGGAGCTTTTTCATATTAAAATTATAATTGCTTTATATAGGGAAATCAAGATAAAAGGCAAAGGTGCCATATAGCCTACTTTTGCTACTTTTTTAAGGCTTTTATGCTTATATCATTATCCAAATTCAACTTTTCCTTAAAATACTCAATTGTTTTAATTAATCCATTCTCTGACGAGGTTCTTGGCCTCCAATGCAATTTTTCAATTGCAAGAGATATATCGGGACATCGTCTTTTTGGATCGTCTTTAGGGAGTGATTTAAAAACAATTTTGCTTTTTGAATTTGTTAATTTTAAAATAATTTTTGCTATGTCAATAATTTTCCTTTCATCGGGATTACCAAGATTTATAGGACCTGTGAAACCTTCATCATTATCCATCATTTTTATTAAACCTTCTACGAGATCGTCAACATAGCAAAAGCTTCTTGTTTGACTTCCATCACCATAAATTGTAATAGGTTTATTTTTTAATGCTTGCATAATAAAATTGCTAATTACTCTCCCATCATTTGGATGCATGTTTGGACCATAAGTATTAAAAATTCTAACTACTCTAATGTTTAAATTATGTTGCCTGTGATAATCAAAAAACAATGTTTCTGCGCATCTTTTGCCTTCATCATAACATGCCCTTGGACCTATTGGGTTTACATTACCTCTGTAATCTTCTTTCTGTGGATGTATTTCAGGGTCTCCGTATACTTCACTTGTGGATGCTTGCAGTATTTTTGCTTTTGTTCTTTTTGCAAGACCAAGCATATTGATTGAACCGTGAACAGACACCTTTGTGGTTTGAACAGGGTCTCTTTGATAATGAATAGGACTTGCAGGACATGCAAGATTGTAAATTTCATCAACTTCTACATACAATGGAAAGGTGATATCGTGCCTGATTAGTTCAAAATACGGATTTTTCATAAGCTCCACTATATTATCCTTACTTCCTGAATAAAAATTGTCCACGCATATTACTTCATTACCCATCTCTAATAGCTTTTTACATAGATGGCTGCCAATAAAACCAGCTCCGCCTGTAACTAAAATCCGTTTCATCGCCACTCCTCATAAACTTTTTATGTGCCATTCATATGCAGTTTTTATGATTAATTCAATATCGTCAAACTTAGGAAACCGCTTTAATTTATTTATAATTTTCTCATTAGATGCTATCAAAATTGGTGGGTCGCCAGCTCTTCTATCTACATAATCATAATTACAGACTTTTCCAACCACTTTCTCGACAGCAGCAACAATCTCTTTTACTGAATAACCCCTTCCCAAACCTACATTAAATTCATCTGATTCTCCATTGGAAAGTAAATATTCTAAAGACTTTAAATGTGCATTGGCTAAATCCATAACATGTATATAATCTCTAATGCAGGTGCCATCTTTTGTTGGGTAATCACTGCCATAAATTTTTAACCCTGGAGTTTTCCCTATGGTTGCAAAAATGGTAAGTGGGATAAGATGCGTTTCCGGTTCATGCCATTCTCCAATTTCACAATCAGGATCAGCTCCAGCAGCATTAAAATAACGCAAAATAATGTATTTCAAACCATAACTTTTAGCAAAATCTTTTATAATCTGCTCAGAAAGCAGCTTTGATTTGCCGTAAGAGTTTATTGGATTTTGTGGAATATCCTCAGATATTGGAATTTTCCTTGGAATGCCGTAAGTTGCACAGGACGATGAAAATACCATATTGTTCACACCGAACTCTTGCATAACTCTTAAAAGATTTAAAGTCCCCAAAACATTATTTTCATAATACATATCTGGATACTGCACAGACTCCCCAACATAAGCATAAGCTGCAAAATGGATTACAGCTTTTATATTTGGATACTTTTTAAAACAATCTCTGATGTCTTCTATGTTTCTTAAATCACCTTTGAAAAACTTGCCCCATTTTACAAATTCCAAATGACCTCTTTCTAAATTATCAAAAATCACTGTTTTGTATCCTTGTTGGTTTAAAATTTTATTGGTATGACTACCTATATAACCAGCCCCACCTGTTATTAATATCACTTGAACTCCTCCAAAATCTCTTTTGGGAGTATATTTCTATATTTCCAGTATAAATGTTTTAGTGGATGATAGCTGTTGCTGTGCCAGGGTTTTACCGATCTTGTGTAATGAATAATCACTGGATTTTCTTTGGCTTCTTTAATTTCTGGATTTTTATCATTTGCTTCTAAAACTTCCCAGATTACATTATATTTTGGATGTAATTTTTTCCATTTTTTATGAAATATAACATTTAAAACATCCTGATCCCACCACAAAATATCATCTTTTCTTTTTAATGCAAAATCCATTAATACTTTTGAAACATTATCTCGTCTCCATTTTTTAAGGTCTATATACATTACACCTGCATTAAAGTAATCATCAAATTCACTTAATCCAAATTTTCTTAAATGCATTTTCTGTTCTGGTTTAAACAGGTGATCACAGGCATAAAGATAAGTGTTCTCGTCGAATTCCAAATCAAAAATAGGGCTAATGTCTCCATTTACTATCGTATCAGCATCTAAGTACAAAACTCTATCAATATCTTTAGGTAAAATGTCAGGAATTAAAAAGCGATAGTATGTTGATTCATTTATATGGTGCGAGATTTTAAAGTCCTTTAATATGGCAATATTTATTTTATAAAAATGGAAAGTTATGTATTTTTTGTATATGTTTTGAAAAAAATTCCTGACTTTTAAAATTTTTTCTTGTTCGATATTATCGTATATCAAGTGGACATCTAAAAATGCATTCATATTATTTAATAAAAGAGATTTAAGCATTGCCAGCCAATAAATTATATAATTATTATCAACACTAAACACTACGCACAGTTCCTTATGCTTCATACAACTTCCATTAATCTTAGACAAGGAACTTTACCATTATTTAATATATCTTTATTTACTTTCTGAAATGTTCCAAAAATTACAAGTCTAACATCTTTTTCGTATTTTTCCAAAAAAGATTTTGTGTTTACTATAGGAATTCCCTCAAAACTTCCGCTTTTGTTGTCATCAATGATATACTTTATTTTTCCAGGGAATCTCTCTTGAACATATTTATAAGTTCTTTGTCCTGATTCTCCCCAACCAAATATAGCAATTGATTTACTATTCTTTAAAAATATCTGTGTATTTTCAGTAATAACCATGGATGAGATAGGTGAGAATAAATTTAAATCAATTGAATGCTTTTTACTTTTTTTGTTTGAGAAATTAAATGAATCAAAAATACTTAAGTATTTTCTTGCCATTACAGATGTGTTAAAAAATTTTCTTGCATATTCGTAGCAAGATTTTGACATAGATTTGCGCAAATCTATGTTTTCATATAAATCTTTTATATATTCAACATAAGTATTTATATTACAATCATCTACTATATAGCCAGTCTTTCCATGTTCGATTACCTCTGGGATGCCGCTTCTTATATTGTTTACCACAGGTATACACCCGCACCCCATAGCTTCCAAAATAGCTAAAGGCAGACCTTCGTAATCTGAAGTCAGTATATATATATCTTGTAAATAAATATAGCTTTTGATTTCTTCAACACTCATAGCATTAAGCAATTGTACTCTATTTGACGCTATTTCCTTGCTTAAGCGAGTTTTTAAAAACATAACCTCTGACCCGTCGCCTATAAAAGTCCATTTATAGTCTATATTTAAACTATTAAGTTTTTTAATAATTTTAACCATACGAGAAATTCTTTTTTGTTCCTCAACGATTCTTCCAAAATAAACTATTTTGATCTTTTTTTCAAAACTGTGTTTGTATTCTTTTGCAATGTCTACACCATATTTAATTATTGAAAGTCTATTTGCTGGAAAAATATTTTTTTTATTTAGTTGCTCAAAAATATAGTTGCTCACATTTATGATATGATCATAATAACTGTTAAATAGCATAGCATTATCATAATAAATTTTTTCGTCACCATGAATAACATATATCTTTTTTATGTTTTCATGAAGAAAGGGCAAAATAGGTTGAATATTAAAATAATAATTAGGGAAAATAATAGCTTTTTCAAAACCATTTATATAATCAAATAAAATTTGTAGCTTTCCAACTCCTGTTGTTCCAGTAGGTATGTTTAATATTTTTATTGGAACTCCTCTAAGCATATTTATATGGTTTTTGTCAATTTTTTCATTTGGTAGAATTAAAAGTTGCGCTTCATAACCTTTTGTATGTTCATTGATATATTTTGCTAAGTTTACAGCAAAAGATAGAACACCACTAATTTTTAAATTTGGAAATATAAAAAAAACATTCACATCTTTTTTTTCAGGGTATCTATTTAGCATTTATTACCTTCCCATAGATATTTTTCTTTATATTCCAACCTTACTCTCCAACCTCTACAGCTCTTTAAAAGGCAATATGATTAGCTCTAAAGAACAAATTAGCCTTGAGTACAAAACAGTTCAAATAGTGTTTAATTTTAAAGAATTCTAACTTAACTGCAACAATGAATAATAATATATAAGTGTTCTGTGTTTTTACTGTTTTTGTAGTGGACTTACTAATATATATATTATACTTAAGTGATTTACGATAATCTTTAAATTTCCATCGTCTTTGAGAGGTTGTTATAACTATGTCTCTATAGAGTAATATATCGAAATATACAAGATTAAGTACACTTCTGCTTCCACCTTTATTTTTAAAGACTTGGTAAACCAAAAGAAATACCTTTTCATATCTCTTTAGGTAACGTTGCACAGACTTACAGTAAAATATAATATAGGTATCATTATTTCTAATTTTTATGACAGTAAACTTAGGTTTTTTCCAAAGATTTTTTGAGTCAAAACTAATTTTTAAAAGAAATCGGATGATTTTGTCATAGTTCACTATTCCATCTGTCATTGCAAATAGGCCTGTAACTGTTGCAAAACCAGTATTGTTTATAAAATAGTCTATAAATAATTCATTGAAGCTCTTGTAATTGTAATTGTTATTATTATTATTGTAAGCTTTTATAATACTCAGGTTAGGCAATTTTATTTCCATTGATACACAAAATCAGCTATTGTTTTTGTTTTCTATAACAATATTTAAAAGAAAAGATATTATCTGAATACTCATTCTCCAAGTTGTATAAAATTTGTCAACTTTATTCTTCGCTTTTTCCACGGTTCTGTTTACCAAATTTTGATCTCTCGATAACCTAAAAATTGAATTAACAACTTCATCAATATTTTCATAATCAATTAATATGCCTGCATCTTTACTAATAAACTCCTCTGCTCCTCCTGAATTTTCGAACGCAATTATTGGCAATTTATAAAATGCGGACTCAAGCATAACCAAAGGAAATGGATCCTCTCTTGAAGATAAAAACATTATATCCGATGCTAAATAATAATCTTTCACGTTTTTAATAACTCCGGTAAGTTTAATATATTTACTGTTCTCTATCATTGTTCGATATTTTTCCCAACTTCCATATTTACTATCATAATAATTTGAGGGAAAATCACCGACCCAACAGAAAAAATAACCATCTGATATTTGAGAAATTTTATAAGCAGTCTCAACAAACAAATCTGCACCTTTCCTAAAAGGCATACCTATACCACAACCTAAAACTATCTTTTTATCCAAAGGTAATTTTAACCTTTTTCTCATACTTGACTTATGTATTTTATTAGAGCTAATTAACATATCTTGCTCTTTCTTGTTAATTGATCCATAAATGATTTTTATAAATTTATCTTTTGCTTTATAATTTTTTACTAAGTTTTCTTTTACTGATTTAGAGACAGCTATATAGTAGTCAGTATACTCGATAACCTTATCAATATAGTCCTTAGCATATTTATCTATAGAAGATTCTAATTCATGAATATGAGAAATAATTGGAACACCTAGTTTAGATAGTGTTTGATAAATTTTACCAGCTACTACAGTGTTTCCATATATTAGATCAGGCTTACCATTAAACAAATTATTAATTAATACCATTATTTTATCTTCATTATTCAAAAAACCTTCAATAACTATAGTCTCAGCTATATTTTCAAATTCTCTTAATAACTCTCCTCCGTGTAAACAAATTATTTTAAATTTGATTTCAGTTCTTTCTTTTAGAAACTTTAAGAAGTTTATTAGCACTTTTTGAGCTCCACCCAAACACGCATCGTGACTAATAAATAAAATTTTTAAATCTTTTAATCTTTTATTGATAAAAAAGCTTCTAACACTATTTGTTTTTTCTAAATATCTTCTACCATATTTTCTATCGGGTTCCAAATATGCCCCTTCAGCCCACTCATTCCATGCATTGATAAATATAAATCTTTCATCTTCTGAGAATTTATCAATAGTATAATCAGTTATGATAGATAGCCATGTACTATAATAATTGGGATTTGAAAATTTAAATGTAGTTCCGTTTCCCTTTCTTCTGGCTTCATTATCCCAAGCAGGACAAATACCTCTAAATTTTTTAAAATCAGGAGTATTGTAAGGATATTTTAAAGCAAGATCCAAACAAGAAACATAATCTAATATATTACCTTTAAAGTCTCTTTTTGTATTAATTACATTAGTAATATCTTGAGATGGAAAAGTATTCGGAGCAAATTCTAATGCCGCATTAAAACCATATTTTTCAGGGTCAAAATGCTCAATAGCATGAGTGCCTATCAAAAAAATTTCACCTATACCGTTCTGGGCACACCATTCTCTTATAATTGAAGTATGTTTCAATGGGTCATCAAATAACATTGGTCTATAAATAATCAAAACGGGTTTTCCTGATATTCTGATGTAATTAGGATGTTGAAAATAATTTTTTGCCACATATTTAATAAATCTTTCAGTATCTTTTTCACTATGTTTTTGTTTTATTAGTATTTCATGTTCTTTACCATCCCATCTTCTTGTCCAATTTTCATTTGCCCAATTTAAACAGAACGGAAAATTTATCTTTTTATTTTTTACAAATTGCTTGATAGGCAATTCTAACAATCGCTTTCCATTAAACCAATAAAAATGGAAACAAAAACCATATATCCCATATTTTTTTGCTAATTCAACTTGTTGTTCCTGTATTATTTTTAATCTTAAATCATAAAAACCAAGTTCACCTGGTAATTTCGGTTGATAATGATTTTTAAACCTTGGTTTACCTGTTACCACATTAAACCACTCTGTAAATCCTTTTCCCCAAAATTTATCATTTTCAGGTATAGGATGAAATTGTGGAAGGTAAAAAGCTATATATTTTATCAATGTAGCTCTCCTTTTTTACAAACTATTACTTCATTATATTCTCCTTCTATACCTAACTTGGGTATTTCTAAAGAAAAAATTATTACACAAAAACTACTCCAGTTTTGCATGAGATTGGAAATATCATATCCATAGTGCCAAAAAACAGGACTACCCTTACTATCAATCGGATTACCATGGTACTCGGGAATAAAAAACCATTTGATTTCATCTCCATTGACCTCAGTCCATTTCACGGTTTTTTCAAATTTATCTACTAATGGTGCAATAACTATATCGTAGCCACAGTTTTTTAATGTTCTATATATTTCTTGTATTGCTAATTTTAGATTGGGTATATGCTCCATTACGTCTTGAGTAATAACACAATCAAAAGATGAATCATTAAGCCATTGATTTTGCAAGTCTATATCATAAAAATTTCCTACTTTTTTATTTTTTTTATTTGGGAAAAAATGAAATTGTATATAATTTGAACATTCATGTTTTAATTTTTTGCTTACTCCTCTATCTATTGGAGAAGATTCATGAATTAATAATTTTTTTAATACATACATCAAAGCCCTTTCGCGAGGAATACTTTCACATTTAGAACAAACATAATGATCTCTTAACCATTTATGATTACTCTTAAATTTTGATTTTGTTTCACATATTGGACAAAAACCATTTACAGAATAAAAAAATTTTTCTTTACTCATACAATATTCTCCAATCTTAAATATTTAATTTTTAAGTTAGGTAAAAGTTTTGGATTTAAATGCTGGTATTTCCCAAAAACAACTATATCAACTTCAGTTTGATGTTTTGCTAAAAATTCATCTGTTGTTACTATAGGAATACCCTCGTATTCTCCCTTTACATTGTCATCAATAAAATATTTTATCTTTTCAGGATAATATTTTTTTATAAATTCATAGGTCATTTTGCCTGATTTGCCAAGACCAAAAATGCAAACACCATCAAACTTTGATAATTTTTCAAACGCACTAATAAAGTCGCTATTATATTTAAGTCTGTTATCTATAATATGAAGTGCTTGCATGAAAGCTTTAATTAAATCATCAATGCAAACTTTTGTTTCCGAGCCATCTTCAACGGGCTCATCAAAAAGTGGAAAAGCGTTATAATATTTTCTCGAAATTAATTGGTTTATTCTATTATGCTTTTTTAAAATCTCAATTCGTTCTTTTAAAGAAAGCAAACCATGATCGTTCATGTCTTTCTTTACAAATAACGGTAAGTACTTATAAACTAAGTTTTTATGCGAATGATCATGTATATTTACCAGCAACTCTCTTGCTCTAAAAAGAAAATCTATACCTTTGGAATTTAACCCTATATGCTTTTCATTTACTTTTTCAGGTAAATAAGCAAAACAATGACTCTCCTTTCCTAAAATTTGACAAATAATGTCAGCTAAACTTTTTGATGTTTCGGCATTTAAAGGAATCACATAAATATTTGAATTGCTTATTTCATCCCACAACTTTATATTTTCAAGGTAATTTGGAATAATAAATCTTTTTTTAAAATCTTGAAAATTTTTATAATTTATATCTTTATAGTACCATTGTTTCCAAGCAGCTTCTAAGAATTGATCTTGTCTTCTTAAAAATACGATTACCTTTAGCTTGCCATATTGTTGAAAAACATCCATAATTGCACATTTAACATTTCTAAAATTTATATCAAAAAACTTTTCAGCGCTTATGATAATCTTACTCAATTTTTCTTCTCTTGCATATGCAACTTGATTTTCCAAAAAGCTTTTTAGCTTTTTTTTAAAGTTTTTATCATGCCAGTCTGGTATTTTATTTAAATGATAAATCTCATTTTCTGTAAAGTAACAAAACCCCCACTCTTTCAATAAGAACCTATTCTTATATAACAAATTCTGTACATATTTTGATGCGGCTTTCCCCATTCCGATATGTAGATAAAATTCAATCATACAATATTCTCCAATCTTAAATATTTAATTTTTAAGTTAGGTAAAAGTTTTGGATTTAAATGTTGATATTTCCCAAAAACAACTATATCAACTTTATCTTGATATATCTTTAAGAACTCTTCTGTTGTTACTATTGGGATACCCTCATATTCTCCCTTTACATTGTCA
>JALVTR010000118.1 GCA_027035885.1 Desulfurellales bacterium | reverse complement strand
CTTTGAGCCTCACCCATACTAAAATACATCTTCCAATTAGCAGCAACAATATTTTTTCTCATCGTTTTCTCTCCAAAACTTCAACAGCAGGCAACGTTTTTCCTTCCAATAACTTCAACGATGCACCGCCGCCTGTAGAAATGTAACTCATATTTAAAGACTGCCCAGCCCTTTCAACCGCATCTGCCGTATCTCCACCCCCAATAACAGTCAAGGCATTCAATGACCCTATGATTTCTGCAATTTTATTTGTGCCATTGGCAAAGGCTTTTACCTCAAAAACACCCATAGGCCCATTCCATACAACAACCTTTGCATCCTGTAACACTTCCTTAAAAAGCTCTACCGAGGCAGGTCCAATATCCAATCCCATCATACCCTTTGGTATCTCCTGAAATGGAACTACACGATAATCGATATCATCCTCGATGGATGTTGAACAGATAAAATCGACAGGCAGATAAAACTTAACACCTTTATCTTTTGCTTTATCCATAATCTTTTTAGCCTCATCAATTAAATCTTCTTCCACAAGGCTATTGCCCGTTTTATACCCCAATGCCTTCAAGAATGTAAACGCCTGAGCACCACCTATAACCATCTTATCAGCTTTATTCAAAAGGTTTACCAAACAATCCAATTTTCCAGAGACCTTGGCTCCGCCTATAGCTGCAACAAAAGGCTTTTCTTCAATGGTAAATATCTTTTTAAAGTAATCAAGTTCTTTTTTAAGCAGAAAACCACCAACAGCAATTTTTGCTATCTCTGGCAGAGCATAAACGGATGCATGTTTTCTATGGCATACACCAAAAGCATCGTTTACATACACGTCAAACAGTTCAAGAAGCTCTTCGGCAAACTCTTGAGAATTTTTCTCCTCACCTTCCCAAAATCTCAAGTTCTCAAGCAGTGCAACATCACCTTCTATTAGATTGTATAAAGCCTTTTTTGCCTCTTCGCTTTCAAAATCATCGATAAATAAAACGTCTTTGCCCAAAAGGGTTGATAATCTTTTTACCACAGGTTTTAAGGAATATTTATCTATCCTCTTACCCTTGGGTCTTCCCAAGTGGCTTGCCAAAATCACCTTTGCTTTATTGTCTATTGCATATTGAATTGTTGGTAGAACTGTTTTTATCCTGTTATCATCCGTTATGTTACTATTTTCATCCATTGGTACATTAAAATCGCATCGTATAAAAACCCTCTTGCCCGATATATTTATATCGTTCAAATACTTCATAGGCCCTCTTTAGCCATCCTCAATATCAAATCTCTCAATCTCGATGAATATCCCCACTCGTTATCGTACCACGTCAAAATCTTAACAAGAGTCCCGTCCATAACCATTGTCTCAAGACTATCAAATATACTTGAATATGGATTGCCGTTTAAGTCTTTAGATACTATAGGTTCTTCAATATACTGAACAATGCCTTTCATCTCCGTTTTTGCCGCACTTTTAACGGCTGCATTAACCTCTTCAATAGATGTAGATTTTTCAACTTCCACTACTAAATCGACCAAAGACACATTGGAAGTAGGCACCCTAATAGAAATACCATCTAATTTTCCCTTGAGCTCTGGAACAACCAGTCCAACGGCGATTGCGGCACCGGTTGTTGTAGGAATTATATTTTCAGCAGCCGCACGTGCCCTTCTCAAGTCTTTATGGGGTAAATCAAGGAGTCTCTGGTCGTTGGTATATGAATGAACCGTTGTCATAAAACCGTGTATAATCTTAAAATTATCATGCAGTATCTTTGCTATAGGAGAAACGCAGTTTGTTGTACACGATGCGTTGGATATTATGTCATTACTCTTAAAATTAAAACCCTTATCATTCACACCCAAAACAACAGTAGGTACATCACCGCCGCGCGCAGGTGCAGATATAATAACCTTTTTAGCTCCAGCTTTAAGATGGCCTTCAGCTTTATCGCGAAATCTGAAAAGGCCCGTTGATTCAAGTGCAATGTCTACATCCAAATCTTTCCATGGAAGTTTATCGGGTTCCCTGATGGCATAAACCTTTATCTTTTTACCGTCAAAAATTATATAATCACCTTCTGCTGTTATTTCATGGTCTCTTAAAACCCCATGAACGGAATCGTATTTTAAAAGGTGCGCTAAAATCTTCGCATCCGTTAAGTCATTAATTGCAACAATGTTAATGTCTTTATAGCCTATTGTCGTCCTAAAAAATGCCCTTCCGATTCTTCCAAATCCATTTATTGCAACCTTTATAGACACTTCACCCTCCTTATTAAAAAATCCGCCTTAAGTATACACAAAAGACCTTATTTTTCAAGATATATGAAATTTTTATTGAACAGAACAATTTTTAAAGTTATACTATTATCAAGTTCATTCAGGGGGGAAATTATGGACACTGAAAAATATAAAATACCACAGATAAGCGTTTTTATAGAGAACAAAAAAGGTAGGTTTTACAACACAACAAAAGTCTTAAAGGAAGCGAATATAAACATTAGGGCAATGAGCCTTGCGGACACCATGGATTTTGGGATTTTAAGGTTCGTAGTAGATAAGCCAGAAAAAGCATACGAATCCCTTATAGAAAGCAATTTCATAGTTAAAACGAACGAAGTCATAGCTGTGGCAATTAAAGATGAAAGTGGCGGTTTATCCAATCTGTTGAAAACAATAAGCGACTTAGACATCAATGTTGAATACATGTACACATTTGTAAACAATTTAGACAAAAAAGCTGTGATGCTTTTTAAATTCGAGGATATTGATTTGGCAATAGAGAAACTGCTCAAAGAAAACTCTGAGTTATTAGACAAGGATTACTTCAAAAAAATCTAAGGGGGCACAATGTTCTGGGAAAAAGAAAAGGAAACAATGGATAGAAAATCCCTCGAAAATTTACAAGTTGGACTACTGAGGGAAAAAATAGAATATGCGTATAATAACATACCGTTTTATAAAAGAAAATTTGATGAATATGGAATAACAAAGAAATCTATAAAAACCATTGAAGACATAAGAAAACTACCTTTTACAACAAAGATAGACTTTAGAGACAACTATCCCTTTGGCCTGCTTGCCAGACCAATGAAAGAAATCGTTAGAATTCATTCATCGAGCGGAACAACGGGGAAACCTACAGTTGTAGCATATACAAAGAAAGATATAAAGATCTGGGCAGACCTCGTCGCACGTATTGCAAAAGCCGCAGGTGTGACGGATGAGGATATAGTTCAGATTGCTTTTGGTTATGGACTGTTTACAGGAGGATTTGGTCTTCACTATGGACTTGAAAATATTGGTGCGGCTATAATTCCAGCATCAAGCGGCAATACAAAAAGGCAAATCATGCTGATGCAGGATTACGGCGCAACAGTTTTGGTATGCACACCGAGCTATGCACTATACATGGCAGAAGTAGCCCAAAATATGGGCATTAACCCAAAAAAAGATTTAAAATTACGCATTGGAATGTTTGGTGCAGAACCGTGGAGTGAACAGTTAAGAAAAAAAATAGAAGAGAGCTTAAATATAAAAGCCTATGATAACTATGGTTTGAGTGAAATTATCGGACCAGGTGTAGCCGGAGAGTGCGAAGCTCAAAACGGTATGCATGTTGCAGAAGACCATTTCATAGTAGAAGTCATAAATCCAGAAACAGAAGAACCCGTTAAACCTGGTGAATATGGAGAGATTGTTGTCACAACAATCACAAAAGAAGCCCTACCAGTATTTAGGTACAGAACACGTGATATAACGAAATTGGACTACTCAACATGCAAATGCGGAAGAACATCAGTTAGAATGCATAAACCCATAGGAAGAACGGATGATATGCTTATAATCAGGGGTGTAAACGTCTTTCCAAGCCAAATCGAAGAGATTCTGTTCAATATTGAAGGCGTATCTCCGCACTATCAAATTATAGTGGATAGAAAAGGTGCACTTGATACTGTCACAGTGCTTGTTGAGGCAAACGCTAATCTATTTTTCGATGAGATGAAAAAACAAAAGTTACTACTGGATAAAATTAATGATGAGCTCAAAACAACATTGGGCATCGATGTTGATGTTAAATTAGTTGAGCCAAACACAATAGAAAGAAGTGAAGGAAAAGCCAAAAGAATCATAGACAAAAGAAAATTTTAGAAGGTGAGAGCTATGGAAAGATTATGGGCTCCCTGGAGAATAGGTTATATACTTTCCGACAAAAAAGAGGACGGATGTGTATTTTGCAATGCTTTGCGTTCCAACAACGATGAGGAAAAATTTGTTCTATACAGGTCAAAGCATTCCTTCATAATAATGAACTTATACCCTTATAATGCAGGTCACTTGATGGTCGTACCAAATAGGCACATAAATTCCCCATTAAGCCTCGCCGAGGAGGAACAAACAGACATGTTCAAGCTTGTCAATAAAAGTATAGAGGCTATACAGAAAACCATGAACCCCGAGGGGTTCAATTTAGGTATGAATTTAGGAAGAACAGCTGGTGCAGGTATAGATGACCATATACATATACACATAGTTCCCCGCTGGAATGGCGATACAAATTTTATGTCAACAGTTTCAGATACAAAGGTTATATCCGAAGCCCTAAAAGAAACATATAACAAATTAAAAGGGGTTATGTAATGAAAGTATTACGTGTAATTCCAGTTATTATTATTTTAATCATCTTGGGTCTATTTGTAGCTTACAATACTCAAGGAGTGAATGTTAGCTATTTGGGTATTAAATTTGAAAACATGCCCCTTTGGCTTGTTGTCTTTATATCGGTTTTTGTTGGCATATTCATTGGATGGCTATTTATGTTTATTGATGAATTAGCCATTAAAAGAAAACTAAAAAATGCTGAAAAAGAGATAAATGGGTTAAAAGATGAAATAGCGCAGCTGAGGCAGTTAACAATCACAAGAGAAGAGTAATATGTCTATTAACTTTACACAATTTGTTCACTATATTTCTTCAAATTCTGTGGTTAGCTTTATTTTATTCTTCTTACTTGGAGTTTTGGTTTCATACATAGTCATACTTGGAAAGCAAAAAAAAGAAGATATAGATAAAAGGAAACTTGAAAGCTATGTAAAAGGGATAAATTACATCATAGAGAACGAAACAGATAAAGCTATAAAAGAGTTAACAGAAACGGCAAAAATCGATCCAGGTATGGTAGATATATACGTAAGCATCGGCAATCTCTTTAGAAAAAAAGGTGAGATAAACAGAGCTTTGATTATACACAAAAGCTTACTCGCCAGACCAAATTTAGATAAAAATAAAAAATTGGATATTTACCTAAATGTGGGCATAGACTACAGGAAAGCAGGTCTTTACGATAGGGCTAAAAAATACTTTAAAGATGCTCTCTCTATAGCCCCCAAAAATCAATTGGCAAAAAAACTTTTATATGAGGTATATGAAGACTCAAAAGATTGGGAAAACGCCTTAGTTTGGCACAAAAGATTCGATGGAACAGATAAAAATGTTCTCTCACACCTGTATACAGAATTAGGAAAAGAAAAATTAAGGGAAGGCAAAACGGACGAGGCAAAGAAAAACTTTGAAAAAGCTCTGAAGGAACATAAAGAGTGCTTCGACGCCATTGTAAATTTAAGCGATATTTATTATAACTATGGAAAATTGGAAAAAGCTTATGAGCTATGGTATAAAGCATGCAAAATTAGACCAGAATTCTGTAATATTGCACTAGAGAGGATAAAAGATGACAACATTTTAAAAAAACATGTAACAAACCTCTTAGAAGATATGCCTGATAATGAGTTCATAATTTTCTTCGCTGCTGAATCTTTCTTAAAAATCGGAGAAAACAATAAAGCAAAGTCTCTTCTAAAAAAACTACTTAAAAAGGGATTAAAAAGCAGCAGTATTCTAAAAAGGCTTATGCAAATAGATGAAAATGCACCGGATTATATAAAGTTGTTTGCACAAAATATCTCTAAATCACCTATAAAGTATACCTGTACAAATTGTGGTTATTCATCAGGAAAACTATTTTTCAGGTGCCCCAAGTGCAAAAGCTGGGATAAACTCAAAGTTAGTATAGAATAGAGATGTTATACGCAATTAAAGGTAAACTTATAAAAAAAGAAAATCTCAGAGCAGTTGTTGATGTAAATGGTATTATATTCGACGTTGTTGTTCCCTTATCAACCTCAGAACAACTGCCAAATGGAGGAGAGAGCAAGCTTTTTGTTGAGCTTGTTATAGGTGAAAAAAGCGTTAAGTTATATGGTTTTTCAACAGAAGAAGAAAAATTATTGTTTAATGAGTTAAGGAAAATCTCAAAAATTGGGGCACAAACAGCACTATCCATCCTTTCAAACGTTACCGTAAAAGAGTTCTACGAAGCGGTTGAGAAACAAGATAAGGAGCTTTTGGTAAGCATACCAGGCATCGGCAAAAAAACTGCTCTCTCAATAATCGTAGAAATGGCCTCTAAATTACCCAAGCAAGACCAGTTTATTCCAAACATAGTAAAAGATACAATAGACACACTCAACAACTTGGGTTTTGCGAAAAGCAAGGCACATGAAATAGTAACAAAATCATATAAGTCAAATCCAAATATATCTTTAGAAGAATTAATAAAAGAATCCTTGAAAAAGCTAAAAAATGTCCGTTAAGATTTATACTGTTAGCGAATTAACATACGAAATCAGGGATATTTTGGAAGGTAATTTCTACGGCCTCTGGGTTAAGGGTGAAATATCCGGCATGACACGTTCATCAACTGGCCATGTTTACTTCGATTTGGTCGATGACAATGCCACATTAGGGTGCATAATCTTTAAAAATAAGCTCCCTTTTCTAAAGGTAGAAGTCAAAAACGGAAAAGAAGTAACAGTATATGGTTCTATAAGTTTATACGTTAAAGGTGGGAAATACAGTTTAAAAGTTGAACATATACAAGACACTGGCATTGGAAAAAAGTTTTTTGATTTAGAGAAACTAAAAAAAGAATTTAAAGAAAAGGGCTATTTTGACAGAAAAAGACCTATACCCAA
This sequence comes from Desulfurellales bacterium, assembly GCA_027035885.1. Lineage (GTDB taxonomy): Bacteria > Campylobacterota_A > Desulfurellia > Desulfurellales > Hippeaceae > Hippea. The sequence goes on along the minus strand of JALVTR010000118.1, from coordinate 21,505 downwards.
ATATCCACAAAAGATACTCATACTAACAAGCCCCACTGGAGCAGCAATAGAGGACATAATAAAAATCATAAACAGACGTTCTTTTGGCATGGAAATACTTATTTTGCCAACATCAGTTCAAGGAGATTTAGCAAAAGAAAGCATAGTAAATACCCTAAAAATGACAAACACAATAGAAGAAAACATAGACGTGGTTGTTTTGGCTCGGGGCGGCGGGTCAAATGAAGATTTATGGATTTTCAACGACCCAGACATATCCAAAGCTCTATTTGAAGTGAAATTCCCTACAATAAGCGCAATTGGTCATGAAATAGATACGACGTTGTGTGACTACGTTGCAGACAAAAGGGCTGAAACCCCTTCTGCAGCTGCAGAAATACTCACTAAACCAACAGAAAACTTAATAGAACAAATTCGACTCTACAGAGAAATACTCAACCATTCTATTAGTAGAATTATAAACTTTAAAAACCAAAAGCTTAAGCTATATTCAACAAGGAATATCTATTCGCGGCTCATTGGTTTTATAGACAACAAATCCATTTATCTGGATAGACTTGCCGATTTGGCTTTGTCTAATTTAAGAAAATCGCTAAATGAAAAGGAGAGGAAAATCTACATTTTAAAAGATAAAATTAAGACAAACTCACCTCAAACAAAACTCGGATTGCTTAAACAAAAGGTAAAACATTTAAGCAAAAGCACGGAGACAAGTATTGACACAACTATCAAAAGAAAAGGCTCTAAACTGGATTTATTAAGCGCAAAAATAGAATATCTTTCGCCTTTGAATATATTGAATAAGGGCTATTCAATAACGTTAGACAAAAATAACAAACCAGTTAAAGATATTTCCTATGTAAGAATTGGTGACACGATAAAAACGCTCTTAAAAAGTGGAGAACTAATCTCAAATGTAACACAAATAAACAAAAAAGGGGGCTGAAACGCCCCTCTTGTTTCCATTTCTTTTTTGAACTTTATTAATACTTCCTTTTGAGAATTTCCCTCTGAAGCATGGAGATTGCTTTCGTTGGGTTTAACTCTTTTGGGCATGCATGGATACAATTCAAGATTGTATGACATCTCCACACGCCGTGTATGTTGTTTACCGCATCCAACCTTTCATCGGAGCCTTCATCCCTTGTATCAAGCACAAATCTTGCCGCATTCAATAGAGCCGATGGTCCTAAGTAGTCTGGGTCAGCCCAATATGATGGACATGAACCTGAGCAACAACCACACAAAATACATTCATAAAGACCATCAAGCTTTTCTCTATCTTCAACACTTTGTAGCCTTTCTCTTGCTGGTGGCGGTGTTTTTTCAATCAAATAAGGCTTTACCGCATAGTATTTATTGAAGAAATCCTCAAAATCGCAAACCAAATCTTTAATTATAGGAAAACCTGGCAATGGTTTAATAACTAAAACATCGGCATTATAATCTTCAATATGAGCCATGCAAGATACCGTATTCATGCCATTAATATTCATACCATCCGATCCACAAACACCCTCACGGCAACTCCTTCTATATGAAAGTGTTGGATCCTGCTCCCATTTGATTTGATTTAAACCATCGAGCACCATCATACCATTGCGGGTGATGGTTACTTCGTAGTCCTTATAGTAAGGAGCCTTGTCTTTATCCGGATCGTATCTGAAAACTTTAAATATTACTTTATCTCCAACATTTAATGCCATTATTCATCCCTCCTTACTTTTAGTAAACCCTCTTCTTGGGTGGGAAAGTCGGGGCTGTTCTCCCTTTCATTCTTACGGGTTTATAATCAAACCTTATCTTACCGTCTTCATCCATATAAACAAGTGTGTGTTTCAACCAATTTTTATCGTCCCTCTCCGGATAATCTTCTCTGTAGTGTCCACCTCTACTTTCTGTTCTGTTCAAAGCAGCTGTAGTTTCAATCCTTGAGAGAGTCAATAAAGATTTCAGTTCAAAGTATTCAACAAGTTCGCTATTAAAATGAAGACTTTTATCTGCAATACCCATTTGGCTAAACTTTCCCTCTAATTCATCAAGAATCTTAAGTTCTTCTTTCATGCCTTCTTCTATTCTAAAAACTGTCATATTCTGTTGCATAGAGTCTCTCAATTGATAATATATATCTTTGTACTTGTAGTTCCCGGCGGGACCATCAAATAACTCTTTTATCTTTTCATAAATCTTATTTCCATACTTTTCAGCCCAGAAATCATCTGCTGGCAGTGGGGCAGGAGCATCTTCTTCGATTATATATTTTGCAGCATTTTCACCTGCTTGTTTACCAGAAACAACTAGGTCAATCAGAGAGTTTGTTCCAAGCCTATTTGCTCCATGGAGAGATTGGCAAGAACATTCACCGGCAGCATAGAAGCCAGGTACAGGAACATCCTTCTCTCCATCCCAAATGACAACCTCGCTCCTAACGTTCGTTGGAATGCCTGCCATATGATAGTGAGCCGTAGGCTCAACAGGAATAGGTTCTTTTGTACAGTCAACACCTACAAATTTATAAGCAAGCTCCCATATACCTATCAATTTTGATTTAATTAAGTCTGCACCCAAATGATCAAGCTTCAGCAATATATGGTCTTTCTTCGGACCTACACCGCGGCCTTCTCTAACTTCCATTGCCATAGCCCTTGAAACAACGTCTCGAGATGCCAGGTCAAGGACATGGGGCGCATATTTTTTCATAAATCTTTCGCCTTCAGAATTTAAAAGATAACCGCCCTCACCACGGACGCCTTCAGTAATCAGGTTACCAACGCCGTATATACCTGTTGGGTGGAATTGTATAAATTCAACATCTTCAAGTGGTATGCCTGCCTTTAATGCCATGTAATGACCGTCACCCGTATTAATGTGGGCATTTGTATTGGTCCTAAAGTTCCTTAAACTTCCACCTGTGGCAAAGATTATAGCCTTACCGAAGAACACATGTAAACCTCCGTTAACCATATCCCAAGCCACAACACCAATTACTTTACCAGTTTCAGGGTTTCTCAAAAGCTCAAGAGCAAGATACTCAACATAATAACTCACATAAGGAGCAATATCAGGTCTCAATGTTCTCTCAAATAGAGCGTGGAGCAATGCATGTCCAGACCTGTCTGCAATAGCACAACTTCTATGCGCTATCGACTCGCCAAAGTTTCTTGTTTGTCCACCAAATGCCCTCTGATAAATGCTACCATTTTCATTTCTTGTAAAAGGAACCCCCCAATGCTCAAGCTCATATATAGCCAGTGGAGCATTCTTAACAAACTCTTCAATGGCGTCCTGATCGCCTAAGTAGTCTGAACCTTTAACAGTGTCGTACATGTGCCAAATCCAATAATCCTCGTCCATATTCGCTATAGCTGCTGCTATTCCACCTTGAGCTGATACTGTGTGGGATCTCGTTGGGAAAACCTCTGTAATAACAGCTGTCCTCAACTTTGCCTTACCAGCTTGAACAGCTGCAGCAAGACCAGCACCACCAGCACCAACTATCACAACGTCGCTTACTTCCCATCTATACGAAATATTAGCCATTGCTTAAAACCTCCTTATTTTTATCCTTTAAACGGTAGTATCGTTATGAACGCCACAACCAAATACAAGATACCTACCACCCAGAAGAATCCTTTCCAAAATACTCTCCAGCCGGAGTGTAGATAATCTTCAATGTTCATAAAAATTCCATTAATTCCATGGTACAGCGCAAAAACAACAAACGTTAAGTCAAATGCCTTCCACAAAGGATCTGCCAACCTTGCAGCAACATGTTGATAGTCAATGGGAATACCAGCAAAGTGCTCAATAAAGAAGTGTCCCAGTAATAGGAACAAGAGAGCAACGCCCGAAACCCTTTGTAAAAGCCAGCTCAAATCCCCACCTTTACCACTGCCTTGATATCTATCTACATAACCTCTCATATACATCATGGCTAACTATACCTCCTAAAATTTTACAGATACATAAGCATTGGAATAGCACCGGCTACGAATACGATTGCAAATATAACCCAGAAAATCCACACATTTGCTTGATAGTTATCTCTCTCTGCTGCGCCGGCAAAGTTAACCAAAATAACCCTTAAACCGTTCATGGCGTGATAGCTTGCTACTAACCACAAACCAACCTCTAACAGCTTAAATAGTGGATTATCAAGCATTGCCATAGCTTTTGTGAAAGATGTTGGGTTTTGCAAAGTCGCTATAACCCATTCATGTAAAAATAGATAAAAAATCAACAACAATCCTGTAATTCTGTGAAAAATCCATGCAACAAAACCCTCATGCCACCTATACTGAATGTGATGTGGACGACCTCTATACCAATCCATTGTCATTCTCGGCCACACCCTACAACTTGGGCTGCAGCCTCTGACCTCCTTTCCTTAAATTTTTCGCTAAATAGCACATATTTAACCACCTGTCAAGAACTACAAATTAACAAGGGCAAGTCAAACCTGCCCACTTAACCCCTAAGCCAAACTAAATTTTCCTGCCCATTCTTTCTTAGCCATCTCATAAAGGTCATTGCCATATGAATCGAAACACACAAACAATGGCATATCTTCAACAACAAGTTTTCTGACAGCCTCAGGACCAAGCTCTGGGTAGGCAATAATCTCAGCTTCTTTGACAGCGCTCCCAACAACAGCTGCAGCACCTCCAATAGAGGCAAAATAGCAAGCTTTATATTTCATGCAAGCTTGTTTAACCTCTTCACTCATCTTGCCCTTGCCTATCATGCCCTTTTGACCCAACGAGATGAGACGCGGTGCAAATGGATTCATTCTATAAGCTGTGGTAGGCCCTGCAGAACCGATAGGCTTTCCCGGTCTTGCAGGAGAAGGACCTACATAGTAGATTACCTGTCCTTTAACATCGAAGGGCAGCTCCTTCCCTTCGTCTAGGGCTTTAACCATCCTCATGTGAGCTGCATCCCTTGCTGTGTAGACAACGCCTGAAAGATAAACAACATCCCCTGCTTTAAGCTTTATTATATCATCATCCGTTAGGGGAGTAGTCAATTTATACTCAGCCATACCTTTACTCCTTTAAAGAACAATTTCTTTGTGCCTGTTAACATGGCAGGCTATGTTTATACCTAATGGTAAAGTTGCAATATGGCAAGGTTCCATCTCAATATGAACACCTAAACACGTTGTTAATCCTCCCAAACCCGCAGGCCCCACTCCTGAGTTGTTAACTTTTTCGTAAATCTCTTGCTCCATTTCTGCCAAAACAGGATCTGGACTCGGTTCACCTACTTTTCTTAAGGTAGCATGCTTTGCCATAACTGCTGCACGCTCAAAATCCCCGCCAATACCAACACCAACGATGACTGGTGGGCATGGGTTTGGACCTGCTTGAATTACCCAATCAACAACAGTTTGAATAATGCCATCCCTACCATCCGCAGGCTTCATCATCTGAACCTTGCTCATAGACTCACTACCACCGCCTTTGGCATCAAAGATAATTTTTACCTTATCACCAGGAACAACAAAAGTATGAACAATTGCCGGTAGGTTGTTTCCATAATTCTCTCTTGTCAAAGGGTTACAAGAAGATTTCCTTAAATAGCCATCCTTATAAGCCCTCTCAACTCCCCTATTTATAGCATCAACTAAATATCCATCCACAAAATGAACATCTTGGCCAACCTCTAAGAAAATAACAGCCAAGCCTGTATCCTGGCAAAGCGGAAACTCCTCTTTAGAAGATACTTCTACATTCTGAAAAATTGTTTCTAAAACTTTCTTTGCGACAGGAGATCGCTCCTTCTCATAAGCCTTTTTCTCTGCGTCAAGCACATCTTCTGGCAAATGATAGGCAGCTTCCAAAGCCATTTTATAAATAGCTTCTTCAACATCCTTTACGCTTACATTTCTTACTTCAGCCATTTTGGCTCCCTTTATTATCTTTTTTTATAATAGTTTCAATTCTTCTATTCTGTTGCACAACTGCCTTACATGGTCAGCAGAAGCCTTTAAAGCACTGAGCTCATCTTCTGTTAGGTCAAGCTCAACAACCTCTTCTATTCCAGACTTTCCAAGTTTTACTGGCAAGCCAACAAACAAATCTGGGTCAAGTCCGTATTTACCCTGCGTTTTGACCGCACATGGCAATATATCGTGTTTATCTTTCACAATTGCCTCAACCATCTGTACAACAGCAGAAGCTGTAGCAAAGAAAGCAGAACCCGTTTTTAACAAGGATACTATTTCTCCACCGCCTTTTCTTGTTCTCTCCACGAGCCTATCAACCGTCTCCTTGTCAAATATCTTTGTTATAGGAACGCCTCTTACTGTAGAATAGCTTGTTAAAGGAACCATATCATCACCATGTCCGCCCAATGTCATTGCTTGAACAGCTTTTACAGAACAATTAGCTTCCCAAGCTATAAACCTTGCAAACCTTGTTGAGTCTAAGCATCCTGCCTGCCCCATTATCCTATCATCAGCAAATCCACCTACCTTTTTAGCCGTATAAACCATAGCGTCCAATGGATTAGCAACAACAATAACAATGGCGTCTGGGGCATATTTAGCAACCTGTGCGGCAACATCCTTCATGATTTTAACGTTTTTTTCAAGCAAATCATCCCTACTCATACCTGGTTTTCTCGGCATACCAGATGTAATAATTACGATATCTGAATTTTCAACATCCTTGTAATCGTTTGTACCGATAATTTCCGTGTCAAATCCCTCAATCGGTGCAGCTTCCATCTCATCCAAAGCCTTACCTTGTGGTAAACCATCAACAATATCAACGACAACAACCGTCTTGGCCAGCTCTTTCTCGGCCAATCTCTGCATGGTTGTACCACCAACCATTCCAGCCCCTATTACACTAATCTTATCAACCATCGGAATACCTCCCAAACAAACTTATTTTATTTTCTGGCGCATTGTATAATTAATTTTTAGATAGTGTCAATATTTAATGGGGAAAATATTAGCCAAAGAAGTTTTTTTCAAAGATCGAGATTATCGTAAATACGACACATATTCTTAATTTTTAAGTAAAATTTTTCTCAGATAAGCATATATAAAACATATGGTTTTACGTACCCTTTTCAAGAAATCACATTAAACTTAGAAAAGCCTAATTGCTTTTAATAGTGTTGTTATCAAAAATAACTTTGTTAGACCCTGGCATATTCAACCTTTCTGTAACAACACTATTTCCTTTAGCAAAAACCACCTCATTGTTGGTTATTTTTTTAATCAAATATCCGTCTATTTTATCTCCTTTTTTTAATATTCTATCATTAATAAGCACAACCCTTTCCCCGTCAGATATAAAAATCCCATATATATTCATATTTAACTCTTTAGAAACAGATTTTATCTGATTTTTCTCTTTTTCATTGGCTAAAGTAGGCACTGTATATGAATAATTAAAAAGATTGTAATTTAAGTTTGATGGCAATTTAAAAACAGGAAATTCTCCACCATAAACAGAAAAACAAATTATAAAAACAAAAGCGAAAGCGAAGGAAATTCTCCTCATTGCATACTTACCTGAACATATTCTATTCTTATTTTAGCCTCACATGTACCTTTTTTTAAAGATAAGCTGTAAGACGGGATTTGCATGTTATTAGAGAAATTTTCCACCCTATCTAAAAAATAGGCTATATTATTCAAAGAATCGTCAGCGATCAAATCAAATTTATAAATTAATCTATTCTTTTTCTTTTCTAAACCAGAAAATTCAAATGATATAACGTTTATGCCGCTTTGCAAAAACAATGATTTTATCATTTTACCCACATCCAACACACTAACCTTTCTATTCTTTAAAAGTAACAGCTTATCTTCCGCTAATCTTACTTTCTCATTTATCTTCACAATCTTTGTAAATACAGATTTCTTTTCATTTATAGAGCTAACCTTTGAATTTATTTTGCTCTCATAATTTTGGCACTGATTTAAAAGCGCCTCTCTTTTATGTTTTATGGGTGGGAAAATATATTTAAAATATAGCACATCACAGACAAATATTATAAGGAAAACAAGAATAACAAACTCCTTATCGCCTATTCCTTCAATTTTTATATTTTTCAATATTCCACCCTATAGCTAATTAAAAACTCAAACAGATTTTTTTTCTTGCTAACAGAAAACATCCTCAAATTTCTAATAAATTCGTTTCTCTCAAGAGAATAATAAAATCTCTGAAAGTCTGCCATAGAATTGGCTAAACCTCTAATTTTAAAATACCCGTCGTTATAATTTATAGTTTCAAATCCAATACCGCCAGTAAACGCATTCAAACACACCACGGTGGAAGCAAAAGCAGAACGTCTAACAAAAACAATACTCTCTAACCTCTTTTCCTCCTCTTCTAACCTCGATAATCTTTTTAAAAGAGACTTGTATTTATTCTCATAGGCAATAAGTTGGGTTTCGACAGAAGAAATTTTATCTAAGGTAATTTTTCTGTCAGTCACACACGTTTTTAAACTTTTATTTAAATAAACGTTGAATCCATACATCGCTATAAGAACCATCAAATTAATAACCAACAGCCCTATAGAAATCTTTTTTATTAAATACTGTTTATATGAAAACCTTTTTCCATCAGGTAATAAGTTTATTTCTTTCATTTTACTTCTCTAAGTGCCGCTCCAATACATATCTCAAGATAGTTCATATTTTCTAAAGCAGAAAAATCTATATCTTCACCAAATTCTACTAATTTTTGTGGCTGAAATTTTATGGTTTCCAATGAGAAGAGCTTAGATATATAATTATCTATCTTATTTATTTTATTAACCTCACCAATAGTAATAATTTTCTCTACTTTGCCCATTTTTTGAACCGTAGTTATATAATCTATCGTTCTTTGGATTTCTATTGCAAATTGGTCAAATGCATCTGATACACTACCATAAATTAGTTTATCGTATTCTTCCTCATTCTCAGGTTCCTTTAGTCCTTTTTTCTTTAAAAACTCCTCAGCTTTATCAAGGCTTATACCACCAGAACTGCTCAAAGATCTTACAAGTTCATTCCAAGAATATCTCAGTTTTCTCATAGCCAAAACAATATCGTCTTTTAAAGCAGAAATTATAGAATAATCTTTAAATATAATGCAATTTAACATATAACCACCACCTAAAAACTCCCTTATAGATCTTTTTAAGGATACGCTATGTGTTTCGAAACCATAAAGTCTAAATTTGTTACTTTCCGAAAAGAAATCACAAAAAAAATCAAACACATTTTTAGGTATAGCAGCAACATAGGCAATCTTTCTATCTCCAATTTCACCCTCTTCAAAATCTATAATGTAATTTTTCAATTCTATCTCATAATCCCTCTTTAAATCCTTAAACACACTTGAACGGATATCTGTGTTACTCTTATAAAAATAAACATGTTCAATTACGGACTGATGCCTTAAAGATATATTTGTCAGTATACCTTTGGGCAAATGCTCAGAAATGCTATATACTATATCTCCTATTTCCTTTTCGTCATTATAGTCATAAAAGGCTATACTTTCTATTGAGTACTTTTTTCTCTTTTTTCTCAAAAGACACATATTGACCTGAGAAGCTCCTATAACAATTGCACACCTTAAGTTTAAATCCATAAAGACTACCTTACAAATCTTAAAACCGTAATTTTGGCTTTTATCATACCTTTGACAACAGGGTCTTTTGACCTATCGTAGGCAATTTCATAGTTTTGTATGGCATTTTTGATAAGGCCAAGCTTTTCAAGCACCACAGCTTTGTCCAAAAAAACTTCATATCGATTAGACTTTATTTTCTCAAGCTCATTGAGTGCATCCAAATATCTTTTTTCTTTTAAATATGCTAAAGCAAGGTACATCTTTGCTTGATTGTCATTGTGGTTTTTCAAATAAAGCTCGAGAAGACTGACTCCTTTTTCTGGGTTAGATGTTTCTACGTAATAAATACCCAAATATTTAATATTATTTTCTTTTTCAGCAATTTGTCCCATTTTTGCCAAATCTCCAGATTGAAGTAAGTATTCAAGCGTCTGAGGTTTTTTACTTATTTCCTTATGAATAGCTAATTCCTCTGTTTTTATTTCTCTTTCTATTTTGTAAACCTCAAAAGAAAAATCTTTCTTTATCTGAGCATTAACAACTTTAAATAAATCAAAAGAATAAACACCTAAGAAAAACACGGCTATTGAACTCATAACTATATACACTGGAAGCCCTCCCAAGTGCGAAAACCTAACCTTGCCAAAGAAATAACTATCTCTCTTTATTTTATCGGATTGAAGCTTTTTTAGTGATTTAGCGATTAAACTCATCTAATAATTCCGGCAAGGCCTAATCTTAAAAGCCTTTTTTTATCAAATTTATAATATTCTTTTGCGGCAAAAATAATATCTTTTGGGTAAACCTTTTTAGAATTCCTTGATGCCGCAAAAATTAAACCCATCTCAGCAAGTTGGTTTATCTCTCTTGGGTTACCCCTTGTCAGTTTGTATATATACTTAATTGCTTTGTCATTAAAAATTGACCGTTTATATCTCAAAGCCTGGCTCACCCGAAACTCTATATACCCCTTGGTTTCTTCGCGGTTCAGTCCCTTTAAATAGACCCAATAAGCTATACGCTGCTTAATTTGCCTCAACTTATCTTGGTTGAGCTTGTTTATCAATTCATTTTGGCCTACAAGCAAAATCTGGACAAGCTTTGCATCCTCCATCTCTATATTAGATATTTGCCTAAGCATTTCCATCGATTCAAAGTTTAAATGCTGCGCCTCATCAACAATAATCAAAACGTTGTTGTTTTCCTTATAGAGTTTAACAAAATATTCAACCAAACCCTGGAAAACTTCGCCTTTATCCTTACCCTCTATTTTTAAGCCAAAGTCTTTCGCAATATACTTGAGTATTTCATCTTCTGATAAAAACGGGTTCAAAACCAGGCTAACCTGTGTATCTATCAAATCATCCAACAAAATTCTACTCAATGTTGTCTTTCCAACCCCAACATCACCCACTAAAACTATTATTCCTTTTCTTGCATTAACTGCATACTCTATGGTTTTAATGGCATCATCGTGTTCTTCTGAATCATAAAAAAAATCAGGGTCAGGTGTCAGCCTAAAAGGTTCATCCTCAAAGCCAAAAAACTCCCTATACATATCACTTCCAAAACTTAAACTCTATTTTGCGCCTTATACTGCCTATTTTCCCCTCGCTTGTTGCCTCATACAATGTTGCATTAGAACCATTATCCAATTTTATCGGAGTGCTAAATATAAAATTCACAATCATATCTCCATTATTTAACTTATACGTTGCATTATCGCAAAAGCCTTCATTTAAGCATCTTTCAATAGCAATTTCTTTACCGCTCTCAGCCAAATAAAAAGCCTGTGCAGAAAGCAAATCCTCAGACGATGAAACACTACTACTCGACAAAAGACTTACAATCATTCCTCCTATAAACGCAAATAGTATAAGCAAAAAAATAACAAAAATCAAAGAACCTTTATTGTTAAGGGACATTTCTAATATGCACCTCTTTGTCATACGTTAGTTCAACATCTCCTTTTTTCATTACGAGTTTAATTTGCAAAACAGCCTGTCTGTATGTAAATCCCTGCGTGTATGTAAATTTTAGGCTTTTTATGTAATTTGCCATTATGTATCCTCTTTTTCCTATCTGTGATATATTCGAAAAATCAGTAGAATCCCTATAAATCTTTCCGCCTTTTAAATAAAAAGCAACAACCTGGCCTACTTTATATATCCTATGATAAGGCGAATCGCTAATTATGCTCTTATCTAATATGCAAGTTGTATTATCTTTGTTCACATTTACTCGTTCTATTTTATAAATCCTGTCTCCGCCATAGAAATAATCAGGCCTTGTATTGTAAACAGACACATAATCACCAACTGAAACATCGATTCCAAAACATGTGATATTGTCCGAATTTTGAAGAGGAGAATAGTAGCCCGCGTCACCAAACTTAGCAAACTCAACCTCGCTACCATTTAAAACTCTAATGGTATTTGGTATTGCATTTCTAAATTCAATAGCCATTCTACTTGTGGCATATTGGGCTTCGTTAAAAAGCAATGTTTTAACCTGCGTATCCACATATCCTTCCATAACGGGCATAATTAAATTAGAACCCAGATATGCCACTATACCCACGAGCACCATCGTTATAATCAACTCAATGAGCGTAAAACCCCTTGCTAATTTCAAATTATAGATTTTGAATTTTGAATTTTGAATTGATTTTTTCCAATTAAATCCCATACTTATACCCATCCTCTAATCCAAAATCCAAAATCATACTAAAAGTTTCCTTTCAGTGCCTTTAAGGTGTATGTTTCATTGAGTCCTTTTGATTCAACCCTAACGGTTATGAGCTTAAAATTTTGCGGGCAGCTTGCAACCTCAACACTACTGTTATTCAACTTTGCACATTGAACAGTTATGCTTACATGATATCCAGGTGTAACATCAGGAAAACACTCGTTTGAGCCTGTTGTGCAGCTTAAGCCATTAAAATCATCCACATCGTCAAATGTCTCAGTGTTATTACCATCAGTGCTTTCTTTGCCTATATTAACTTCGCTTAAGGGAATAGCCCCCCCGCCATTCGGTGTATCGTTGTCAAACTTTCTTGAAAGAATATCATCCATCACAGAACTCGCAACTTCAACAGCTCTCTGCCTCAAAAGGGGATTGGAACTCCTCCCCAAGGTGTTGTAAAAAACCACCATAATACCCACAACACCAATAGAAAACACCACTATGGCAAGTATTATCTCTATTAAAGTAAAACCTCTTTTAGCGGAGCTAATCATATATTACAACCCCGCCAGCAATGGGTGTAACAACAACTTTTTTCCCATCAATTGTAATAGTTGTATTATCCGTTATTTTGCTTCCATTGTCATAAACAGGTTCTCCCATAAAATCAAAACAAACTGTATAAGGAGCAATTATCCTTCCTTGAACTTGTATATCTTTACTTTTTTCACCAGGAACCAATATCTTACTTAAGTTATCTTCAATATAATAACTTGTGCCATTAAACCCAACACAAACACCTCCCCCCCTAACCATAGCCTCGTGTTGGGCATACCTAACTATGGCGGCGAACTTTATCTGATCAGCTTCTTTTTTATATCCACCTGTAAATATCTTTGGCCCAACGGCAATTGAGAGTATAGCAATCAAAACAATGACTATAATAAGTTCAATCAAGGTAAAACCTTGCTTCATCTAAGCTCCCTTAGAGTTTTCGGGTTTACGTACACATTTCCTGTTTTTCTATCATAAATATAGGCATTGCCCAATCTATCCAATAACTCTCTTTTATTCTTATCCGTTTTGAAACCCTTGTAATACAAGTAGCCTTTTTTATACAACTCATACAAATCTTTAGGAAATTTATCATTTTTAACCTTGTAAAGTTCTATGGCAAGCCTTAAATTGGATACTTCAATCCTTACCTGCGTTTTCAAAGCCTCTCTTCTAATAATTTTATACCTTTGATAAATCACACTTACCATAATCGCAATTACGGCAAGGACTATGACCTCCTCCCATGCAGAGAAGCCCCTTTTCATCAATGAACAACCTTGACCATGTCCCACATGGGCAAAAATACGCCCAATGCAAGAAGGAGAACCATTCCCGCGATAAACATCAAAAGAATCGGCTCAAGTGCCGTGGATAGGTTTGATATCGCATATTCGATTTCTTCATCAAAATAATCAGCAACCTTAAACATCATTTCATCCAATCTACCCGTCTCTTCACCCACAGCAACCATATCGCTTACAATGTCTGGAAAAAACTCGTTGTTCCTTATAGGTCTTGAAATTGTTGCGCCACTTTCCACATCGGATCTGATGGACAAAACGGCATCTCGCGCTATTTCGTTGCCCGTAACCTCAGCCACTATGCTCAAAGCCGTTGTTATGGCAAGGCCACTTTTATACAAAAGTCCCAAAATTCTCATCATTCTTGATATGTAAATTTTGTGCACAAGCGTGCCTATTATTGGCACTTTCAAAATCAACTCGTCTATTTTCCTTTTACCTGTTTCTGTCATCTTGTATCTTTTGAATGCAAAAATCCCACCAGTAATTAATGTTAAAGCCAACCACCAGTAATGATGTGCAAAGTAGTTTATCCAAATCAGTATTCTCGTAGGCAGTGGCAGTTTGGCGTTAAACCTTTGGAAAAGCCCAACAAATTTTGGTATAACGAACGTGATTATTATTGTAAAAGCTACAACAATCGCCGTAACCACGATTTTTGGATACCGTGTGGCTGTTTTTATTCTATTCCTCGTCTTTAGTTCTGTTTCTAATATCGTTGCAAGCCTTTCCAAAACCACATCCAACGTTCCACTTTCTTCACCAACCCTGAGCATGTTTATGTACAAAGGCGAAAATACACTTTTGTGAATCGCAAATGCTTCGCTCAAAGACATTCCGCCATCAACATCCATCTTTATCTGCTCTACAATGCCCTTCAACTTAAATGAGGCTGTCTGTTCGCTTAAACGTTCAAGGATTGTTGAGATAGGTACACCTGCGTCAAACAGTGTGGCAAACTGGCGTGTGAAAACGATTAAGTCCTCTAACTTTACACGGCCAAATTTTATCCTGAGTTGATTTATTATATTGCTCAGCTCGTCAAACGCAGAGGCCTGCCTTAAATTTTCAATTTCTATACCATTATCGTACAAAAAAAGCAGCGCCTCATCGCGTGACGCTGCCTCTACAATTCCGCTTACCCTTTTGCCATCAGCGCTGCCCTGATAGGCAAATTTCATGACATTTTACTTACAACCACTTGTATCAATAGTAACAGTAGGAGCTGAACTTGTCGTATTATTATAACTTGTTGCATAGACATAAGTTACAGAACAACCAGTTTTATTATCATATCCGAATGTAACATTATCAGCATTCTCATTAGGTACAAAAGTTTTATTATCAAAATCAACAGCCTGTACTATACCATTTGTGTTCGCCAAAGGATATCCTGGGGCTACTGAACCAGAACTAGTATTATTGTCAACCATCACAGTTCTTCCTTCTAATGATACATTATCAGAGCAGTTATCCTCAACATTGCACTGGGCAAGCCATTTTCCATGAACAATATTAGCAGCAGCTCTAACACTTCCTGCAAATCCTTTAACAGCAGAGATCTTAGCATCCTTTGTCAAACCTGCAAACTTGGGCACAGCCACAGCTGCCAAAATGCCCAAAATTACGATAACAATGATTAGTTCAATCAGCGTAAAACCCTCTTTCCTCATTTTAAATACCTCCTAAAAAATTTTTTAACTAACTTATTCTATCAATTCCAACCTCAAATTAACAACACTTTTCTCACCTCCCCCTTAAAAAATCGGACTTTTAAATAAAAGCTATAGCCCAAACATTGCAACCCCCCAAGTCTCGCCAATAATTCAACATAACTCCCCAATCTTTGGAATATCTCCTCTGCAACCTCTTCGTTGTAAGTATGTGATGTTAAACTTCTATTACCAATCATATTAAGCAGAACTTCCAAATCATTTTCATCAACATGGCCATTCGAAAACAGCTCCCTCATACAGCCCTTTGGAAAACTACACACAATCCCTTCTTTTATCTTCAGAAAAACCTTAGCACATTTCCAAAACGCCTCGGCTGTGATTTCAAACCTACAAATAGCAGAATCCCTATAAATTCTACAGTCTTTAATTTCCTTCTTTGCATTCTCAACCACCTCTTTTAGCCTTTTAAAAGCCATCTTGAAGCTGTTTTTCCTCTTTTTCTAAATCCATCTGATACCCTCTCTTCACTATATCCATAAATTTTTCATTGTCGTTCAAAACAACAATAGCCAACTTAAACGGCAGATTAGAATTTTCTAAAATCTCCCTCAATAGGCTCATTTTCAAATCCAGATTCTTCTTCTTATAAATCCCCAAATCAACATCTGAAAATCTGCTGTGATCACCCCTCGCCCTCGAACCAAACAAAAACAAATCAATCTCATCAGTCTTAAAATACTCCCTCAAAGAGGTCTTAAGTTCCTCTATCAATTTGATCTTCGTACTAAAACCACCTTTTAATACTTGCGATACATTCATGAATCCTATTCCTTAACAATTGTTGCTCTCAAGACCTCTTCAAGCGTTGTAACTCCTTCCTTTACAAGCTCAAGGCCGCTATCCCTCATAAACCGCATACCTTTCTTTTTGGCCTTTTGTCTAATCTCGTCAATGGGTGCATTTTTGTTTATCATGCTTCTTATGTCGCTATCCATCTTCATCACTTCATAAATGCCAATTCTTCCTTGATATCCGCTAAACTTGCACTTCTCACACCCCTCGCCCTTATACAGAACAATGTCATCATCCAAACCCAGCCTCTCAATGAGCTCTTTTTCAGGTTTATACTCAACTTTACAATAAGGGCATATCTTTCTAACCAATCTCTGACCTACAACGCCAATAAGAGATGTTGATACAAGATAGTTTTCAATACCCATCTCAACAAGTCTGATAGCGCTCGATGCTGCATCGTTTGTGTGTATAGTGGACAAAACCAAGTGTCCCGTTAGCGATGCTTGAATGGCAATCTCAGCCGTCTCCTTATCCCTAATCTCTCCAATCATGATGATGTCAGGGTCCTGCCTTAGTATGTACCTCAAAGCATTAGCAAAAGTCAGTCCAGCTGTCTCATCGACATTTA
Organism: Desulfurellales bacterium; assembly: GCA_027035885.1. GTDB lineage: Bacteria > Campylobacterota_A > Desulfurellia > Desulfurellales > Hippeaceae > Hippea. The sequence continues at coordinate 4,770 of JALVTR010000118.1, read as the reverse complement.
CCTGATTTATCAATTTAAAATTGTATTCGATTGGGTCTTCAACGGTGATTATATTTTTCTCCGGCGTATTGAGTTTATTCAACGACGCATACAGTGTAGTTGTTTTTCCTGAGCCTGTTGGCCCAGAAATTAGTATAATCCCATAAGGTTTTGAAATCATATCTTCATAAATACTCAGACTATACTCATCCATACCGATGTTTTTCAAATCAAGAAGCGCCTTTTCTCTGTCTAAGATTCTCAAGACGACCTTTTCTCCATAATTTGTAGGTAGTGTGGAAACCCTGAAATCCACGTCCTTAAAATTTCTTTTTATCTTAAATCTGCCATCTTGAGGCAACCTTTTTTCTGCTATGTTCATATTTGACATAATCTTTACCCTTGAAATAATAGCAGGGTGCAATACTTTACTTAGGCTTAAAACCTCGTGTAGTATCCCATCAATTCTGTATCTAATCCTTAAAATGTCCTCATCTGGTTCAACGTGTATATCGCTTGCCTTCTCAGCCAAAGCTTTAGCAATAATACCATCGACAAGGTTGACTACAGAAGCATCCTCTGCCAGACTCCTTAAAACATCCTCATCATTTCCTCTCGAGGTTATCTTTTTTTCAACATCATCAACGATTTTATAGAGCCTATCTTCCGTGCCGTAAATCTTTTCAAGTACCGAAAACAGGTCGTCTTTCGACATAATAGTCGGGACAACCTCTTTATGTGTAACCCTGCTTATCTCATCAAGTGCAAATATGTCCGTTGGGTCATTGGTGGCTATAATCAAGTCATCACCTTCTGTATCAACCGGAACAACCTTAAACCTCCTGGCGAGCTTTTCAGGCAATGCCTCTTTAAGAGGCTTTTCAAATTTTATATCATTTAGGGTAGTTTTTTCTATTCCTAACTGTTCTGCCAAGACATCGGTTACAGTCTTTTCATCAATGTACCCGAGCTCAATAAGCATCTCGCCCAGCTTTTTGCCCTTGTTTTTTGCCTCATTTAGTGCAACTTTCAGTTGAGCTTCTGTTATATAACCCTTTTCTTTGAGTAAATCGCCAATCCTAACCTTTTTCATTTTTCCCATAGAAAACCCCGCAAATTATATTAAGGTGCCACCTCTTTCCACTCAATAACCCTATCCCTGCCACGGTATATGCCAAAAAACGCCGTTCCTTTTGTGTTATTATCATAAAGCCAATTGTAGAATATAGCCCTGTTGCTCAAATCCGCATCTATGCTGCCGTATTTATCTAAACCAGGCGGCGAAAGAGTCAAGCTACCTTCACCTGTATCTATTCCTTTCACAGAGCTAATAGAAGTATCATTATCTAAGAGATTGCCTGTAGGATTCTCAAGCACAAAATCGCTGCTATCCAAGATCGTACATACATCATCCCCGTTCAACTCCCATTGGACCCCATTCCAATATTGGGTTTGAACCTTCAACGTTAAGGCTTCATTCCCCGGACCATAGTTGTTGAAAATTTTTAGCCTTCCATATTTCATTTGAGTGCCAGTAACACTAACGTTGTCTGGGCAGTTTGCACATGTGACATTATCTGAATCGGTCGCGTTGTCGATACTAAAGTGAAATTCTGGTGAAAATGGAGCAATTTTTGAATTGTTGTCCTTTACATAGGTGATATTGTCGCTGCCAAATGTGTATGTTCCGACACCGTTTTCTTTTTTAAAATCAGGTGTTGCCCGCTCTATCTCTATATTGACCTGTGTTTTATTGTCGTCATGCTGGGGATTTTCTATTTTAATGTCTGAGGCTTTTAGTTTGAAGAAATAGCCCTTGTAGTTTAGAGTAGTTTGATTATCCTTATTCTCAGCTATAACATAAAAGGAAGGCTTGGTGTCATAAGTTGTCGTCTGGCCGATGTAGTTGAACGAATCGCATTGCTCTTTAAGCGTGCCATTTGTAATATTGTCAATGACAAAGTGGTGGGGGATGAAGCGCCCAACCTTTTTATCAGCACCGATAGAGCCTGCACCCAAATAGTTGCTGTCTATAGCTTTTAAGTCTATCACTCCAACCTCGCCAAAACTCTCTCTAACCGAAGCCGAACCTCCGCTGAACTCACTTGCACTGATTGCCGTCTTACTCAGCTTGTTTGTAACATCTGTTCCGTTGTCGGGTGCAACCATAAGAGCAGTCAGGTTAACGGTTGAATTGTCGCCATTTTGATTTATCGGATAATAGTTCGGTGTGACAGTGCCGTTATCACATATAGCTTTTACATCAAAGTTAAATATTTCTCCAGCTTTTTTAAACACTCCAATGTTTGCCCAACAGGAGTCTGTGGAGCAGGTGGAATTATCTGCTGGATTGCTTAAGTTATCAAAAACAAACCTTGCAGGTTTTACAACGAATGGATTGGATTCACCCTCCACTTTAAGCCCGTTTTCGTCATAAATTGCCCCGATCTCAATACTTCCTGCGTCAGGGTAGGATAAGTTAAATTGTGCAGTACCGTTGTCAAAATGGAGTGTTAAGCTTGTCCCTGTTGCAGTAGAGTTATTATCAACAGTTTCAACAGATGTGTTGTCAATCATTACCTTTGTGCCATAGGGGTTTGTTGAAGGCGTAATATACCTTCCATACATGTTTAGCGTTACATCACCGTTGAATACAGACATATTCGTGCATTTGTTTGTCACATTGTCCTTTTGAACCGCATCTATCTCAATGGGTTTGGCAGAGCAGGATGGCATGTTGTTTAAAACATAATTAGAGTTTGTCGGTGTCTTGAAAACGAAACCTGTATTTTTGAAGGTTATATCACAGGATGTAGAGCTTGAATTGAATATGTGACAAATCGTGGGGTTTGAAGGAGTGGGGCTTTCATTCGATGTTGACAGAGTTATTGTTCCCGCTTGTGTGTAGCTGATAGTTGTGTTATCCTCACCGCCTGAAAAGCTTATCTCTTTACTTTCACTGTCATAATCAAGTGTAAGTGTAACATTGTCTGTGTATAATTGAGAACAATTATCATTTGCGCAGGCTTTGATTTCTAAAGGTGCAGGTTGACATGTCAAATTTGTGGGATAATGCCAGATTTCGTAGTGATCAATGGCCACGCAAACTGGACAAGTTCTTGGGGTACCATTGTAATTTTTGCCGGCATTTTCGTTGTTGTAAATTTGTTGAATTTGATTTGCAGTTAGTGCTGTGTCATAAAGTTCAAATTCATCCATATATGAGCCGATTGTCTCATCATTTATGTAATCAGTAGAGCTCCCTATATATTTTAAATCCCCATGAGTATATATATTGACATTACCTATGTAGTTACCATCTATATACAAAAAAGTTTTTCTTCTTTTTACAACCTCCACAATATGATGCCAACCGCTTCTTATGTTTCCTAAATTTATTTCATTTATATTCCCATTATTATCATATACCCCCCATTTATAATTACTACCATTTTTTCTTCTTGCAAAATATCCTAAGTCACCAGTTCCGTCCACAGTTGCAATAACAAAATAATAATAGTTTTCCCATTGGAATTGATTTGCTGTGGGAGTTAAAGGAAACTTAATCCAAACTGACATACTCCATCGTCTTCCAATATAAGGATAATTGTGAAGTTCTATATATTTACCTTCAAAATTACCACCCCTGCAAATTTTCCCATTAGGAATGGTGTTTGCACCGTTCAGTGCTGTGGCATTGTAATCGCTCCCCAACGATCCATAATTTTTAATTTCGTAGGTGGAACTATCATTATCCCATTCACACGCATCCATATGATAGTCAATTACAGGTTTTGGAATATTAGAGCTAACACAAGTCAATGGACAATTTGTTAATGGATTATTGTCAATCACATTGTTATAATTATAGATTTGCCCTGCAGGCAACCCATACCAATAGTTCCCATTAAAATCATTACCAGAACTTTCCGCCTTTGCAAGAGTGTTTATGGGTGAGCCATATATACAGTTGGTTTCTACTTGAGCATTTGCTTTCCAGTTATAAATATATATATCATAATAATTATTTGTTGCTTCTTTTGAAATACAATTGTTTTTTAGCGTAACCTTGCTCGTACTTGTGCTAAAGTATAGAGCATGATTTTTTTGACTAACAATTTTGCTATTTTCAATATCTGGCATTCCGCTATTTAAGTAAACAGCAATACCTGTTACATTTATGTCAGAATTAAGTATTTTGAAAGTGCCATTTACATTTGAATCACCATAAATTCCCCAATAATTCCCGTTTGGGCTGTTGCCTTTTAAAGTTAAATTATCAAAGGTCACATCATTAGCTTTTCTAATAATAAAACCATACGATGAGGTAGAAGCATTTACATTTTTGAAATAATAATTTCCATGCATACCCCAATCACAAAAGACATCATACCCAGTTCCACTGACTCCCGTAATATTGGCTTCCTCCATATCAAAACCGTTTCCATTTTCTATGTCCACCCCATATCCCTTGTTTGCATTAATGGATAAATGCTTAAAGGTTAATTTACCTTCTACATTACTATCTAAATATATTCCATATCCACTACTACCTTTTATGCTTACGTTGTCAAAAGTAATATCATTAGCTTTTTTTATATCTACACCCTCACCTTTATTTAAGCTTATATTTACATTTTTAAAGTTAAAATTTGAACCACCATCTACCCCCCAACCCAAATAAATCGCATCTCTATAATCACTATTATAATTAGAAGCATTTATATTTATGTTCTCAAACGAAATGTTCGAAGAATGGCTGATATTAATGGCAGTTTGTTTCTTTACATC
>JALVTR010000117.1 GCA_027035885.1 Desulfurellales bacterium | reverse complement strand
ATCTTTGATTTCATCGTTAACTTGTGAACTATATCTAAATCCAGTGTGTCAAGAGGCTCTATCCTACCGTTGCTCTGCACCAATATTTTGGAGAATTCACCAGCGACTTTAAGGGACTTTACTGAATACTCTTTAAGACTGAAGGCTTGAGAGTTTAGACCAATTAGTCCAAAAAAAAGCACTAAAGACACAACCGATGCTTTCCTTAGGATCTCATGCACATTTTTCATGAACTGGCTTTTTCTGTAGAGAATTGCTAACAGAAATCCTATCATGAATAAAACATAACCAAAATATGTAACATACATACCGGGATCATAACTCACCGATAGGATGCTTCCTTTTCCATCCATGTCGTAGCTCTCCTGATAAAACCTGTAGCCTTTATAAACCAAAATATGGTTCATGTAGATATGATATTTAAATATTTTATGAGAGTTGTTATCAATAACGGTAATATAGCTATCGTATGAACTTGGCTGCATACTACCTGGGTATGTTCTCATTACAAATCTGTCCAACTTAACACTAAATCCCAAATTCTTGATTTTCATGTTCATGGGATTAGTCCTGTTGAGCAAAACTATGTATGATTTTGTTTGATTGTCCCTTAGATGGAGTGTTCCTCTGAAACCAAAGTACCTTGTTACTCCTGCGCCTATGAGAATGACTATCATCGACAGATGAAGAAATAGGAAAGGAATCCTTTTGTAAGTTTTGTATCTCATTAAAACGCATACAAGATTAATCCCTAAAATCCAAATAATGGCCTCAAACCAGACCGTTCCATACACATACTTCCAGCTTTGAGTTTCTTGGGGGAAGAAAGTGGCGAGTGCCTGGGCTACAAGAAATATTAAAATTATAATAACAGAAAATTTTATTGAAGATATAACTTTCCATACTTTTTCCATGGAGAGTGTTACCCTTTTAGGATTCTCATATTAGCTATCATTTTAAAGCCTGAAGTAGGCCTGGGTGTGCAAAATTAGGCGTGTTGTAATCGTTATGGCAATCTACGCAACTTATATTAACACCCGCTCTTTTTTTCTGCCAATAGTACTCATGAATCTGTCTGATATCAGGGTCCATTCCGTATGCCTTTGAGGGATTTCTAATATCTTTGTGGCACTTTAAACAACCACTATCGTAAACATATCTATCATACTCAAAGTATGCTTTTTTAAAATTCAGTTTGCCTGCAAAACCAATTTCTGCAAATAGATCTCTTGTTCCAGAAATACCTTTTGCCAATAGGAAACTAAATGTGGAATTATGTGGAAGATGGCAATCTGTACAATGAGCTGCCCTAAAACCAAGATTGTTGTTACCTCCGTGTATACTTATTGAAAAACTTTCAACCATTGGCTTCATTGTGTGGCACTTCATGCAGAAATTTGGCTCAGAAGTCTTATTGACAGTTAAAATGGAAAAATAAGAAGACATCACAAAAACAACAATAACTATGCCAATAATTGTGTATAGATGCCATTTTTTCATTTTTTATTAAACCTCCTTATTCTAAGTGTAAAATAAAAAAATTTAGATTTCTAATGTTACTAAAAATCCCATTGCACTTAATACCCCTCTCTTTTTAACTCGTATTTTATTTATACAAAATTAAAAACTATTAAGTCAAGAAAATTTATTATTGACATTATTTTTTTAATTTTCTATACTTTGATAAAATTAGGATTATGAATCGGAGATTTAACCACGGTTAACTTTTAGAAACTCAGAAAATGGTTTTGGTTGAAAGGAGGTAGATGGTGAAAAGAGTGGTATTCTTATTTGTTTTAATTGTTGGTTTTATCCCTTTAATAATTGGTGCAAATCTAACATTTGCGAAGAATAGTCCAGGCGTATTTACCGATAATGCCACAATTAAAGAAAATGCTCTTCTTTATAATAAGCTTAAAACCAATCCGTACTTTGTTGAATTGAAGAAATTTCATCCTAAAAATGTAACAAACGAGGAATGCTTAAAATGTCACAGAAAAAGAGATCCAGGTATAGTTGCACAGTGGGAAGCCTCTGCACATGCCCACGCAAAACATGTGGTTGGATGCGTTCAATGTCATGTTGTTCCTAAAAATTATCCAACAGCACTAAAAGGAAAGGTTTGTCCATTTGCCGCGACCAACGGTACAAACTGGAGCGTTGCACTTGCAGTATCATCAGTTACATGCGCAAAATGCCACGAAAAGGAAGTAACCCAGTTTCTGAATTCTGGGCATGCAAGAGCAGCCTCTCAGTGGATAGTTTTAAATGGGTCCAAGCATGGATATTTGATGACAAAATTAGCGTATTACTATGAGGGATTAAAGGGTCTCAATTCAACATTCAGTGTAAGTGGTAAGAAAATGATGAAAGGAATCAGAAAAGATAGTGTCGTATTTAGCGCCAATCAGAAAACACCAAATCTTGCAAATTTGGTTGTAGCAAACACATGTACTCAATGCCACGGAAATATAATAAAACTTCAAAAGAACGGTGTCCCCGAAGCATCCACCTGGCCAAACGATGGTATAGCCTCACTATACCCAGATGGAGGTGTTGGAAACTGCAATGCCTGCCACACCAGGCATGCATTTTCTGCAGCCGAAGCAAGGCAGCCAGCAGCATGTGCTACATGTCACTTAGGACCTGACCATCCAGATATTGAGATTTTTGACTCAAGCCAACATGGTCACATTTTTGAAACCCACAGGGATGAATATAATTTTAAAACAGGAAAGCAAATCCCAGGCAAAACAATTGCTGGGCCAACATGCTTCACATGCCACATGAGTGGTATTAACGGCCTAAAGGCTACACATAATATTTCATTAAGACTCAAGTGGAATCTGTGGGCACCTAAGAGCTTTGAGAGAACAAAGGGGTACGAAACTGCAGGATGGGCATGGTGGAATAATCATAAGGTCATCAGGGGGAATCCTAAAGCCGGCAATCCAATGGGGCCGCAAGAGGCAAGGGCGCAGATGGAAAAGGTATGTGCTACATGTCATGAATCTACATTTATCCACAATTTCTTTGCACGCGTTGATGCACAGGTTATGACCTACAATGAGTATTACGCTGAAGCTGATAAAATGCTAAAAACTTTGAAATCCAAAGGCTTGATAAAATCGGATGTCTGGAGTGATCCGTTCTTCAAATTATACTATTACCTCTGGCACCATGATGGTAGAAGAATGAGACAGGGAGCAGCAATGGCAAGTGCAGATTTTGCGCATTGGCATGGTGTATTTATAGTAATGCAAGATATCAGAGAGATGAGGGATATTTACAACTACAGAATGAGAATGCTTAAAAAACTAAAGGACCCGAAAAAGGTTTTAGAGTTAGAGCCTCCAATGGCAGTAGCACCTCACAATTAGTTTTAAGCCTGCAATCAACTACTTTTTGTGAAGGCGTAACCCACTCTATTTTGGGTTTGCGCCTTTTTTCATATATAACAAATATCTAAACTTAACTATATAGGCACCATCTATTTATGCCGTAAAAGCCCGACCTTTCTCTTCCGTTCTCATTGGTAACTTTTTCCTTGTTAATTACTATAATTTGAACCTTCATTGTGTAAAAAACAGGGGAAAGTAGAAACAATTACAGACATAAAAATATATTTAACAGAAGGCATAACATCAACAGTCTTTTTTATGGAGATAGGACCGTTCAGGGTTAATCAGCGTAGCATGACGTAAAGGAGAAAAAGAGGAAAAATTAATTTGACAATGATAAGTTATTTAATAATAATTAATTTGTGTGAAGTTAATGGACGAAGAAAAGGGGGTGTTTATGAGAAGTGCTTTTAAAATAGGTCTGTGGTTTTTGGCCGCTGGAATTTTGGTGCTTCTTACTGTTGCAATTGACATGTTTCATGAATATGGTTCAAGGGGAAAAGTTAAACTTCTACCGAAAGTAATCGTTGATGGGAAAATTAAGCCTGGTGAATATACAAACCATTTCTTTGACAAGAAAACAAAGTATAGTTTGTACTGGAGAATCCAAGACGGAAAAATATATTTTGGCATGCATTCTCCAAAAAAAGGCTGGGTAGCGGTTGGATTGGGCGGAAAAAATGCAATGAAAGATGCCGATATATATATGGGATATGTTAAAAATGGCAAGACTTATTTCAAAGAAGAATGGGGCAATACACCTTATTCTCATATTCCCCTTAGCAGCTTGGGTGAAAAGAGTGTCGTTGAGAAATATGCTGGCAGCATTACCACAAGTGGGGTTGACATTGAATTCGTAAGACCATTGAAGGTGAATGAAAAGCATATAAAATCCATCGTAAATAAAAAAATGAGAGTTATATTTGCATTTTCTCATGCCAAAGATTTTACTACGTATCACGGTGCAAACTCAAGAGGCATCACAGAAATAAACTTCTTTGCAAAACCTATAGTCAAAAAAAGCAACGGTCTAAAGATGTGGATTAAGGATGTGAAGTCTTATCAAATTGCAGGTATTGCTTGGGGTGTCTTATTTATAATGGTGGCCTTCATAGCATTTGTAAGCGGATGGATAGAGAAGGATTCACATTCTCCAATACATGTAAAAAAAGAAATAGTAGGTACAGGTCCCTTTGTTAGTATTTTGTCTTTGCTTTTTATAGATATTATCTTAATGATAGCATTTGTTGTAGAATTGTTTATAAAAACAACCCCTTCAACAAGGGGATTTACGGCATCTTTGATATTTTTTATTATGGCAGTTGTCATTGCCTTATACAGGTATTATTATATAGACGAAGAGGTGGTTGTTCATGATTTGGACGATGAACTTCCATGGTAAGGAGGTGTAGGGATGAGTGAGAAGAAGTTTAAGGATATCCATGCAAGTAGAAGGGCTATATTGAAAGGGCTTTTGGGAGCGGCTGGTGCTGGCGCACTTGGATGCATGGTTGTACCTTTTGGGACGATTAAGTCTCCCTCAGGAAAGAAAAAGAGACAAAAAATAGTGAAGGGCGATAAACTTGTCTATGCCGTAGGCCCAAATGCGGGTAAAGAAATTAAGGTTAGTGATTTAGCCTTGAACAAGGGCACACTTGCATTCCCCAAAGGAAAGGAAGAACATAATAATTTAATTGTGTTGTTCCACGCAAAAGAAAGTGAGTTTCAAAAACCAACAAAACTTAACTACATTACTAAAGGCTTCTGCGCATACAGTGCAATTTGTACGCATATGGGTTGTACAGTTGAGTGGTATCCTGAGAAACAATTTTCTTTTGATTTTCCTCACCTATTCTGTCCATGCCATCAATCTGTTTATGATGTTTTTCACGGAGCTAAAGTGCTTGCAGGTCCAGCTCCAAGACCACTACCTCAGTTGCCTTTGATGATATCCGATGAGGTGATTGCTGCCGCCGGTGACTTTGATGGGCCCATAGGACCACTACCAGGGGGTAAGTAATATGGTCTACGAGTGGCTAAATGAAAGATTGGATTTAAACAGGTTTAAAAGGAAATACTTGACAAAAGTTTTTCCTGTACATTCAACTTACTTTTTTGGTGAGATTGCTCTATTCAGTTTTGTTATTCTTATATTAACTGGAATTTATTTGTTATTTAGTTATACACCGTCTTCGAGATTAATTGAAGTTGGCGGTAAAAAGATACCCGCTGCATATCATAGTATTCTACTTATCAACTCCCAGCCTCTTGGAGTTATTATAAGGTATGTTCATCACTGGGCAGCTCATATTATGATAGCTGCTTTAATCTTACACATGATGAGAATCTATTTTTCTGGGAATTTCAAAAAACCAAGAGAGATTAACTGGCTTGTAGGAATGGTTCTCTTCACGCTTGCGATTTTAGCAGGTTTTACTGGTTACTCTCTGCCATTTGATGCGCTGTCTTCTGTTGCTACTGGGATTGGATATCAAATTGCAAACTCAATCCCATATATTGGACCTGCTATAGCGAAATTCTTCTTTGCGGGAAAGTTTCCTGCCCCTGGTTCAATTCCAAGATTGTATATGTATCACGTTGTTTTAATACCATTATTGTTAATAGCAACCATAGGCTTGCATATGTTAATTATGGTCAAACAAAAACACAGTCAACCTTATAAAAACAAAGACATAGCTAAATCTGGTAAAATCTTGGGTATTCCACTTTATCCTCAACAAGTTAGTTTAATGCTGTTTGTATTTTTCTTTACCCTTTCTGTTTTGTTTTTCTTAGCATCTTTCCTTCCTGTTCATAATGTCGAGTACTTTGGACCACCAACTTTGCAAACTCCGATGGTCAAGCCTGACTGGTATCTGCTGTGGATCTACGGCATTATAAAGTTGATACCTGGCAATTGGGTGATTCCTCTTGGGAGCTCCGCTTCTATAGACCCTGAAGTTATCGGCGGAATTATATTGCCAGGAATTATCATGACAATCATCGCGCTTGTGCCTTTTATGTATAAAGAAAAGGAACCTTTGAACTATTGGGAACCTGTGAGTCTAAGGCCTATAGGAACCTCAGCAGGGGTGGCGTTTATTGTTATGTTTTTGGCTTTGAGTGTTACGGGGTATCAGGCAGCATTAAACATTCCTATAGTAATTTGCCGAATTTACACTATTGTCTTGCCTATGGTAGCATTCTTTATAACCTACTTTATAATAAAGAGAAAAAAGAGGGAGGAGGTTAACTTATGAAACTTAAGGTTTTCGTTGTTGTAGCTGCAACTGCATTTATAATGTTTGCTACATCTCAAAATGGTTTTGCGAGTGATAATAATCCAGGTTATAACTTAATTAAGACAAGTGGCTGCCTTGCCTGCCATGCAGTCGATCAAAACAAAGTTGGTCCATCTTATAAAATTATTGCAGAAACCAACAAAAAGTTGTATGGCAAGGATGCAATAAAGCATATTGAGAAGTCCATAGAAAATGGTGTAAAAGGGAAGTATAAAAATTTAGGTATAACAGCTGCGATGCCACCCTATGGCTATCTTGGAAAACAAAAAATTGAAACTATAGCAAAGTGGATTATGTCTTTGGCTAAATAATTATTTACTTAAAAATTACCTGGGTTATTAAAAAAGCTGTAGCGTTAAAACTACAAACTTTGAGGTCAGTTGTTTTAAAACAACGGCAGCGGCAGGAGTAGTTGTACATCTGATTCCTTTTGCATTTTGCAAGAGGCTTCCAAATAAACCAGTGAAAGAGGAGGTGAAACTTTGTTTGTTAGCTGAAGGTTAATAGGGGAAAAAGAAGAAAAAAGGGAGAAATTTGACTTGACAATGACAGGTTGGGGTAGTCTTTTTAAGAAAAATGCACAATGGTAAACAAAACATTTAAAGATAAGGTGAGGTTATGGAATTTTTGAAAAAACGGAGCATAAAGAGTTTCCTTATATTTACATTAACAATGGTGATTGCTACAATTATGACTGCTGGATACTCAAAGGCAGAGATTAGCTATCAAAAAGTCAAAAGTAAAACATCAATGATATATTACACAACGCAAACTATTCCGTTGTATAAATCAATAAAAGGAAAGGATATTATAGGATTCTTAACTCCAGCAACACCAGTTACTTTGTTGTCTCCATTAAATATTTCGAAGAAAAATAGAATCAAGATAAGCGTTAATGGATGGTCTTTTAAAGAAGCTCCCTCAGTTGTATATTATGCACTTGGAGAGAGAATTATCCTACTTAGGCTAAGCCAAAATGCTATATCTAATAGAATAGTTTTAAAAGAAAAAAAGGACTCATACGGCAACACTTGGGAACAAGTTAAAGTTACTGGGTGGATAAAAGGTAATTCTATAACTAATAATATATCATATGTAATGGATAAGGCACGCAAGATATACGAGGCACGTTGCAGCGCTTGTCATGCGTTGCGCCCTCCTAAGATGTTTACTGCTAATCAATGGCCATCTGTACTTGAAACTATGGCAAAAAATGCAGCTCTTAATCCAGAGCAAAAAGCTCTTGTTGTAAAGTACATGCAAATGCACGCTAAGGGTTTTGTTGGGAGAAATGTTGTTAAATAAGGATCTTTTTAGAAGGGAGGTAGACTATGAGCGATGACAAAAAAAGAACAACTTCAAGACGTAATTTTCTTAAGTATGCTGGTATAGCTGGAGGAGCAAGTTTACTGATACCGGAGGGCTTGTTTAACACTATCAAAGCCCACGCTGAAACAATGCCTGCAAGGTATGGCGGTAATCCTTTGGAAGTTTCTCAAATACCTACTGCAACACATTGGGGCATGATTAATGTCAGGGTACAGGGCGGCAGAATGGTAAAAGCAATGCCATTTTATAAGGATTCTCACCCTTCACCAATGATTGAAGCCTTTGCTGATCGTGTATATGCTAATAATCGTATAAATTATCCTGCTGTTAGACGTAGTTTTCTGGAAAACCCTGGTAAAAGTGACACTTCCAAGAGAGGGAAAGAAGAGTTTGTGCGTATTTCCTGGGATGAAGCTTTTGACCTTGTGGCAGAAGAACTCAAGCGTGTTAAAGTTAAATATGGGAATAAAGCTATATTTACCGGTACTGCAGATTGGCAGTCTGTAGGCCTTTTGCATAGTGCTTCTGCTCTTGTTCGCCGTATGTTAGGCTTGTTTGGAGGCTTCACCGACTCCAACGGCGATCCAAGCGTTGCGGCTGCTATGGTGATTTTGCCGCATGTTTTGGGAGGGATTGAGGTTTACGATGAACAAACAGCATGGCCAACAATACAAGATAAAACAGAACTATTAGTGTTGTTAGGCGCAGATTTATTAAAAGATAACCAAATAGGAACTCACCCAGCAGACCACTATGTGTATGGTGCAATCAAGAAATTCAGGGAAAAGGTGTCTTCTGGAAAAGCAGAAGTTATTGAGATAGATCCGAGATACACCGATACAGCAAAATACCTTAACGCTAAATGGATTAAACCTCGTCCCAATACAGATACGGCACTCATGTTGGGTATAGCATACACTTTGTATACTGAGGGCATTTACAATAAGAATTTTATAAAAAAATATACTTATAAGTTTGATAAGTTTGTGCCTTATTTATTGGGTAAAAGCGATGGCCAACCAAAAACACCTGAATGGGCTGAAAAGATAACGGGCGTAGATGCTGATGTAATCAGAGATTTGGCACATAAAATGGTGAAAAAAAGAACTATGATTATATCTGGTTATGCTATACAAAGAGCTGACCATGGAGAACAGCCTTATTGGATGCTTGTCACCTTGGCTTCAATGATAGGTCAGATTGGATTGCCAGGTGGCGGTTTTGGGATAAGTTATCACTATGATGATGGAGGGGATCTTGTAGCTGACGCCCCAAATGTCCCTGGAATTTCTGCCGGAAATAACCCTGTTAAAGATGCTCTTCCATGGGAACGTGTAGCGGATATGTTTCTTCATCCTGGAGAAACAGTTCCTTACAACGGAACCACATATACCTATCCTGACATTAAATTAGTTTATTGGGCAGGTGGAAATCCAATGACTCACTTGTGGCAAACAAATAAGGAAATTGAAGCTTGGCGTCATCCTGAAACGGTTATTATACAAGATATATTCTGGACTCCATCAGCAAAGTTTGCCGATATAGTCCTACCTGTCACAACTACATTTGAGAGAAACGATATAGAAATATGCGGTGCATATTCTCATCACTATATTACAGCTATGAAAAAGGTAATAGATCCTCTATATGAATCAAAAAGCGACTACGATATTATGGCTGGAATTGCCTCTCGCCTCGGCTTGAAAGAAAAATTTACTGAAGGAAAAACAGAAATGGACTGGATTCGCTCATTTTATGATGTAGCTTTAAGACAAGCAAAGGCTTTAAATGTGGAGATGCCTGATTTTGAAACCTTTTGGGAAAAGGGATACGTTGAATTTCCTATTCCTAAAAAATCTGCACATTATGTACGCTACTCAAAATTTATTAAAAACCCAGCGCTTAATCCTTTAGGTACGCCATCTGGCAAGATAGAAATTTATTCTGAAACCATTGCGAGTTTCCACTACGATGATTGTCCGCCTCATCCAACGTGGCTTGAACCTATAGAATGGCTAGGTAGTCCAAAAGCTAAAAAATATCCTTTGCACATGCTTTCACCACACCCTAGATATCGCTTACACTCACAATTGGACAATACCTGGATACGTGAATTTTATGAAGTTCACCAAAGAGCACCATTAGAGATTAACCCCAAAGATGCTGAATCACGAGGCATAAAAAATGGTGATATAGTAAGGGTATTTAATGAAAGAGGTGAAGTTCTTGCAGGTGCTGTTGTAACTGACAGAGTGAGAGAAAGGGTTGTTGTATTACATGAGGGCACTTGGTATGATCCAGAAAAGCCAGGAGAAATTGGATCATTAGACAAGCATGGATTACCTAATGTTTTAACTATTGATAAGGGAACATCTAAGCTTGCACAAGGAAATATAGCTAATACATGTTTAGTTCAGGTTGAAAAATATATAAAACAAATTCCTCCTATAACAGCATTTGAACCTCCAAAAATTATTAAAAAAAGATGATAGGAAAAATCAATTAAACACTTTTTTGGCAAGAGGGTATGCAATTAATTAGCATACCCCCACCTTTTAGTGAAAGCTTTTTATTATAATTATGGCGATGTTTCATATACTTTCCAGTTTTTGTTTGGGTATTTTATTTCTACAGGTTTTTTGCTTTTTAAGAAGACACAAACTTTTCTTAAGCTGTCTTCAGAATGTAGATAGCCCATTTAGCTCCTTAAAACATCTTCAAAGGGTGGCACAAGTAATTTGACACTATCAAAAACCATTGAACGATGAAAATAAATAGGTAGAATTGGAATATGATAGAGTTCATTCTAAAAGAAGGCTTTAACGTAAGCGGATGCCCAATCTGCTATACTACAGAAAAACAGATGAGTGAATTTCTATTTTGGTTTGAGCGTGAGAGTTATCACGAATACTCAAGTATCAAAGCACTATTTGAACACTCATGTATTTGCAAAAAACATGAAGAGCAAATATTAAAATTAAAAGATAAGCTAAATAATACATTTGAACTCCTGATAGAAATGGAGAATGAGGAACTAAAGAGATTAATGGAGGCAAAAAATTTTAAAAGGAAAACAAAAGATATAGAAACAAACTGTAGATTTTGTTTGGAAGAGAAGCGTATTGAAAAACATGCAGTTAAAACATTTGTTAAATCAAAAGAACTCATTGAAAATTATCTAAACTCTCCTTCGTTATTTTGCAAAAAACACACACTATTAATTTTAGAAAATTTAGACAAAAAAGAACTTGCGGAAAAAATCATAAAGAAAGCCTTATCGCATCTCAACAAAGTGTACAAAAGAATAGAATCATACTTCAAAAAAATAGATTACCGCTCAAATGAAAAACCCAAAGAAGATGAGTTAAATGCATATTTAGAAGCAATTAAATTCTTTTCTAACCTTTGAGAAGAAGCAAATAAACAAAAATCAATAAGAAAAAGAAAAAGTAACCAATTCCTAAAAACTTAGCCAAAAACGAGTTCTGTTTTTCAGGATAGTGTGTAACGTAGATTCTATACGCAATTAGATTAGCTAAAGAACCCATTAAATTACCGTATCCACCAACACTCACCCCCCATAAAAGCTCCTTCCACGCCTTTGTGAAATCGGCCAAAAACAGAGTTGCCGGAACATTGCTCATGAACTGACTTAAGATGGTGGAAAGAACGAACACTGATCCCTTAGGGACAGTTGTTATATGTATGATTTTTTGCAAGTTGTCTGTAAAACCGAAGAACATGAAGAATATACCAAGCAAAAAATAATCAATCAAGAATAGCTTCCTTTCAAAAACCCCAGCATAAAAAACAACGACAAATGATACCAAAAACGGCAACACCTTTAAAACTACAAGAATCATAATGATAAGGAGAACAATATAAATATATGAGCCTCTTTTTACTTCTATACCCTTAACATTTACAACATCCCCTGGCGACCTGATAAAAACTGTCATCAAAAAAATTACAAGGATAGAAATCATCGTAAATGGATATATGGCTTTCACAAAATGCGAAAAATTCAAGTTATAAAACCAATAGATAAACATATTTTGAGGGTTTCCACTTGGCATAAGGGAGCTAAAGGCGTTTGCCGAAATCGCTTCCATAATTACAACAAGATCTTTGTGTCTTATATCCATAGTAAGAGTTATCGGAACAATAATCAGAAGCGATATATCGTTTGTCAAAAACATAGATAAAAAGCCAACGAGAAACACGAGTTTAAGAGCGATAAATTTCTCTTTGCTTAATTTAAATGCAATAAGTTCAAGAAGTCGCGAGTCCTCAACACCTTTTAAAACAACCAAAAACGAGAATATCAAAAAGAGAATCCTAAAATCCGAAAAGTCATAGTGGGGAATACGTCTTATGTATATAGATGTTGCTAAAACCCCAAGAGTTGAAAAAAGAAACAACCACTCTTTTATAAGTCTTTTTAACCAGAAATTCACTTTCACCATAAGACTAAAGCCTTATTTCTATGTCCTGATTCAAGGATATCTCATTCTCCCTCGAATCGTAATCCAAAATTTCGGCATACATGCAAAAATTCAAAATGGTCTTCAAAATAGTTAAAGATTTCTCTTTTGGCAAAAGACCTTTCAAAAACGCCCTCGCTTCACTAAAACTGACCACATTATCGTTGCCCTGTATAAACCTTACAAACTCTCTAATAATGGGCAACTTTAATAATTGTGTTCTAAATATCTCTTTTCTTAAATTTACATCTGCATCCAGAAACCTCTTGCCTATCTTAGTTAAAACAACCCACTTAAGAGGCGTTTCAACTAACCCAAAAAACTCCGCTGTCGTTGAAATAAGCATAACTGAAGTAAACCTTCTGTGCACCTTCTCTGAAAGCTCAAACATATCCACCTTACCATCATTATCTTCCAATATCTCAAGCAAACCAATAACCTCACTAACAGTAGTCTGTGGTATCGGCAGAATCTGGTTAAATATTTTTTTCTGAGGCTCATCTGGAACTATGTGTCTTGTTAGATAGCTTCTAATGGTTTCAACAATCTTTAGAAATTGTGGGCTGTTTTGAATTCTCGGATGGGGCAGATTGTTGTCATAAACAAGTTCTATTCTGCCAGGTTTGGTAGACATTATCACAATCTTATCCGCCATATAGACAGCTTCGGTAATATTGTGTGTGATAATAATAATATTTTTAAGAGTGGTACTACCAGAAAACCAAAGATCCATAACCTCTTCCCTCAGATTCTCGGCTGTTAAAACATCCAATGCACTAAATGGTTCATCCATACACAACACTTCCGGATTAGACACCAACGCCCTCGCGATTCCAACTCTTTGTTTCATTCCACCGGATAAGTTTTTTGGGTAAACCTCTTCAAACCCCTCTAAACCTACCATATCTATTGCGTGCTTTATTCTATCTTCGACGTTAGAATCCAAATTTTTAATGCCTATCTCTATGTTTTCCCACACTGTTTTCCACGGAAACAGGGCAAAATTCTGAAACACCATTGCCATGTTATCATTGACACCCAACTGTTTTTTACCTTTGTAGTAAATCTCGCCACCTGTAGGCTTGAGCAATCCGGTGATTATTCTCAAAAAAGTGGACTTCCCACACCCTGATGGACCAAGAATAGATACTATTTTACCTTCACCAATCGATAAAGTTATCTCTTCAAGGACTTTTAACTCCTCTGTTTTCGACATAGAAAAAACCATATTGATGTTTTTTGCCTCAATTAAAGCCATAACCTACTCCAAAGAAAATCTTTCTGCTGCAAACCTCTGAAGAGGTCTCCAAATAAGCCTATTTATCAAAACAACGCTTAAAGACATAACAATAACACTCACCGATAAGAGGTGGAGTTTGCCTACACCTGCAAAATTATTAATCATAGCACCCAAGCCAAAAGCTTCTATTACCCTACCCTTCACACTCATATATTCAGCCACAATGCTGGCATTCCAAGCTCCACCCGCAGCCGTGATGATACCTGTAGTTAAGTAAGGGAAAATTACAGGAATATACAGAGTAAACATTTTTTTTAAGCCTTTGAGACCAAAAACCATCGTTGCTTCTTCCAACTGTTTTGGCACCGTCGATGCGCCTGCTATAATATTAAACAAAATATACCACTGTGTTCCAAGCATCATCAATAATACAGAGGAATAGTTCAAGTCAGGGAAAAGCATAACAAACCACGGATAAATTAAAGGCGCAGGAAATGAAGCGAGAACTTGAACAACGGGCTGGAGCTTAGAAGATAACTTTGAGCTCCTACCTATCAAAATACCAACGGGGACAGCCCACGCTATAGATAATGCAACGCTTAAATAAACCCTTAAGCCTGTAGCAGCGTCACCTAAAAGTATTTTGTAAAAATCTTCTAATTTAACATGCTTAATAAATGTGTAAACCTCGTAAATAACCACTAATGTGAGAATATAAATCAAGGTGGTAAAAATCGTATCTTTAACCCCTTTTTCTTCTCTGCTATGCAGGCTTTGAGTTCTCTTTGAACGAATAAGAGTTACACATTTTATTTTATAAAGCAAGTATTCCCTAAAAAACCTCGTTACATGAGAATTTACAAGAATATCCAGAACAAAAGAACCCTTAGCGGCATCATCTTCTTTTTCAGAAAACTTCCTCGCCCAAACATTTATAGGCTTCCAGAAAAAAACATCTATAGTAACAATCATCAACACCATAGCAATAATACCTAAAATTTCACCTGGAAAATAGCCTTTGTTTATTGCCAAAGCCATATAAGAGCCAATGCCAGGAACAGAGTAAGACTTGTTGCCTAAAGTAAAAGCTTCACAAACCGTTAAGAAAAACCAACCACCCGCCATTGACATCATACTATTCCAGACAAGACCGGGTATGGCGTAGGGCACTTCAACATTCCAAAAAACAGCCCATTTCGATAGTTTATAAACACGCGATGCTTCAATAAGCTCCTTTGGAACAGACTTTAACGATTGATAAAAACTAAAGGTCATATTCCACACCTGACCTGTAAAAATCATAATTATAGATACAAGCTCAAGTCCAATCTCAGAGTGAGGAAAAAGGGATATTAAAGCCAGCATTAGGCCAGGCAAAAAACCTAAAACAGGCACAGATTGCAATATATCAAGCATGGGTACTATGAGCCTTTCCAAATACCTACTTTTTGCGGCGGCGTAGCCTACAACAAGAGTAAAAAGCAAGGATATAAAATAGGCTATAAAACCCCTTGTTGCAGAGTATAGCGTATATTTGAAAAGATTTATCGGTTTTAGCGATATGTTAGCGTTTGGAACAAAAGGAGCCTCCCATCTTTTCGCCATCATTTCGATTGCTAAAACAACAAAAATAAGCAACCCCATAACTATGAAATCATATATGGTGATTTTTCTTTCGCTAACACCATTCACACTTAAATATTACTGCTTCTGTAAATTTGTGTCAATTTTGAAAGTACTTTGAAAAAGTAATCTAAAATAGCCTTGCAAATGCAAAGCGAGAGCTAAGGAACAAAAAAGTACTCTACTGCTATCCATCCATAGACCGTTTTATCCTTGATTTTGATTTATGTGTGTATTATTCTTTGTAAGCAATATTTGGAGGAGTTTTATGGATAGTAAAGAGTTAAAAAATAAAATATTGAGATTAAAAGAAGAAAAAAACGCAGTAATTCTAGCACACTATTATCAAATCGACGATATACAAGAGATAGCAGACATTAGAGGGGATTCACTGGCCTTGGCAATAGAGGCAAAAAAGTTAAGCGCAGAGATAATAGTGTTTTGCGGTGTGAAGTTTATGGCAGAAACGGCAAAAGTTTTATGCCCAGATAGAAAGGTTTTGATACCGGAGATAGATTCCGTCTGCCCACTTGCAGATATGGCAACAAGAAAAGAAGTTTTAAAGAAAAAAGAGGAATTAGGCAACCCTACGATTGTATCCTACGTAAACACCAATGTTGATGTAAAAACAGTCTCGGATATATGTTGCACATCCGCTAATGCTGTAAACGTCGTGAAAAGTATAGAAGAAAAGCGCGTGCTATTTGTACCGGATAGAAACTTGGGGAGTTATGTTAAGGAACAGGTTCCAGAAAAAGAGGTTATACTGTGGGATGGCTATTGCCCAGTTCATGAGGAGTATTCGGTAGAAGATTTAGGTAAACTAAGGAAAGAGCATTATAACGCAAAGGTAGCTGTTCATCCAGAATCACCTAAAAAAATAAGAGATATGGCTGATTTTATCGGTTCAACAAGTGGAATTATAAACTACGTCAATAAAACCAATGCAAAAGAGTTCATCATTGGCACAGAAGAAGGCATACTCTATGAACTAAAACTAAACAACCCGGGCAAAATATTCTACATAATCGGCAGTAAATCTGTCTGCACAAATATGAAAAAGATAACGCTCGAATCCCTATACAGAGCATTGAAGGATGAAATCTATGAAATAAAGCTCGACGAAAAGACAATAGAGCTTGCTGAGAAACCCATTGAAAGAATGGTTTCTATAAAGAGAACGTGATGAATCCAATTTTTTTGAAAAAGGTTTTAGAGCTATACATTTTAGAAGATTCTTACTTTTCAGACATAACAACACAGGCTATTGCGAGCAATAAAAAGGTTATTGGCACAATTAGAGCAAAAGAGGATTTTATACTTGCTGGCTCCATATTCATTGAACCGCTGTTTGAAATATTCAACAGACCATACTCAATAAAGATTTTCAAAAGTGAAGGAAAATGGGTAAAAAATGGAGAAACAATAGCCAAAATCGAAGCAGAAGACAACGTAATATTGACAGCAGAGAGGATTTGCTTAAATATATTGCAAAGACTCAGCGGAATTGCAACAAAAACAAGGGCTTTAGCCGATTTAATAAAAGATTACAGAGCAAAAATTGCCGATACAAGAAAAACAACACCTGGGTTTAGATTCTTTGAAAAATATGCCGTTAGAGTGGGAGGTGGTGTAAGTCACAGAATGGGTCTGTTTGATGCTGCATTAATCAAAGATAACCACATAAAGGCTGCAGGTTCAATAAAAAAGACAATAGAGTTAGTTAAAAAGAACAGCTCCTTTACAACAAAAATAGAGGTTGAATGTGAAAACGAGCAAATGGTTACTGAGGCAATAGAAAGTGGTGCAGATATTATAATGCTGGATAATATGTCACATAGTGATATAAAAAGATTAGTTGAAAAATACAAAGAAAGTACAATGTTCGAAGCGAGCGGTAACATAAACGAAAACAACATAATCAATATAGCAAAAACAGGTGTTGATTTCATATCAGTTGGAAGTTTAACTCACCATGCTTGTTGGGTGGATATAAACATGAAACTGGAGTAAATGATGAAAATTTCTGTTGGACAGATAGATACAGTATTGGGAGATATAGGAAAAAACGTAAAGAAACTTGAGCATTATACGGATAAAGCAATTGAAGAAAACTGTGATTTAATTGTTTTTCCAGAACTTGCAGATAGCGGCTATGGACTTAGAGATCTTGTCTACACATCATCAAGAACGCCGAATGACCCCATATTTTCAAACTTAAAAGAAAAGAGCAACTATATAGACATAGTGTTCGGTTTTGCACAAAAGGAAAGTGGATATTTTTACAATAGCTCTATGTATCTATCGGAAGGTGAAACAATAAATATACACAAAAAAAGGTTTTTACCTGACTATGGCATGTTTGAGGAGCAAAGGTATTTTTCTCCAGGCGAAACAATAGATAGTTTTAAAACAAAATTCGCTAAAGTAACAACACTTATCTGTGAAGATGCGTTCCACATATCGTCTCATTACGCAACATTCAAAAACGAAACGGAAATTTTAATTATATTATCTGCGAGCCCTTTCTGGTCTGACCATAATAGCATGAAATGGGAACTATGGGAAAATGTGTGTAAAACATCTGCACAGTTGAATGGACACTTCGTTATTTTTTCAAACAGAGTGGGATTTGAAGACGGTGTAGGCTTTTTTGGGAAGTCATTTATAGTTAATCCAAAGGGACATATAATAAAGGAAGCTTCTTTTTTGAAAGAGGAACTATTTACAGTAGAAATTGATTTGAGGGATATAGAACGTGCAAGGTTGTTTATGCCCATAAGAAAAAACGAGGTTTGCGATGAATCTATTGGATAAATTAAGGATTGATTGTGAATTTGTTTCCACCTATTTAATAGAATTTACTCGCCAAGAGATAGCGAAAACCGGCATTACAAAAGCCGTTTTTGGTTTATCTGGAGGAATAGATTCAAGTGTTGTTACCTATATTGCAAAAGAAGCGCTAGGCAAAGAAAATGTATATGGAATCCTCATGCCCTACAAACTTTCAAGCAAAGAGAGTATAGAAGATGCCTTAAAGGTAGTTAAAGATACTGGCATAAATTACAAGGTCTTTGAAATAACAGACCCAGCAGATGCCTACATAAACAAATTTGACGATATGGACAAAGTTAGAAAAGGAAACATATTAGCCAGGATGAGAATGATAACCCTGTTCGACCACTCTCAATTTTACAAAGCCTTGGTAGTTGGTACAAGCAACAAAACAGAGTTGCTTTTAGGTTATGGGACATGGTATGGAGACATGGCATCATGTTTAAATCCCATTGGAGACCTCTACAAAAACCAAATTTACCAGTTGGCAAACTATTTTAAAGTTCCCGAAACCATAATAAATAAAAAACCATCGGCAGATTTATGGGTTGGTCAATCCGACGAAGATGAGTTGGGGTTTTCATACGATGAGGCAGATATAATTCTCTATCATCTATACGACCTTCATTACACAATCGAAGAGGTTATAAACCTTGGTTTCAAAAAAGAACTCGTTGAAGGAATTGCACAAAGGGTCAAAAGAAATCAATTCAAAAGACTGCCTCCTATAATAGCCAAGATTAGCAAAAGAACAATCAATATAGACTTCAGGTATTTAAGGGACTGGGGACTTTAAAGCATAAAGATAAGAATTATCAACAAAAAATTAAAATAATCACACTTGACATTTTTATATTTCTAAACTAATATTAAATCCAAGATTATTTTTAAGAGGAGGCTGCTAATGGACACAGTATTATTGGCGCGATGGCAATTTGCGTTGACAGCTCTGTTTCACTTCATTTTTGTTCCACTGACTTTGGGTCTATCTTTCCTTGTGGCAATCATGGAAACTGCATACGTTAAAACAGACAACGAAACGTATTTAAGGATGACAAAGTTTTTTGGCAAGCTATTTTTAATCAACTTTGCCCTTGGATTGGTTACAGGCATTACGCTCGAATTCGAATTTGGTATGAACTGGGCAAGGTACTCAAAGTTCGTTGGAGACATTTTTGGTTCTCCCCTTGCCATTGAAGCTACTATGGCTTTCTTCTTAGAATCCACGTTTTTGGGCGTATGGATTTTTGGTTGGAAAAAGGTATCAAAAAAAGTCCATGCCTTAAGTGCATGGCTCGTCGCATTTGGCACAAATATTTCGGCTTTATGGATATTAGTTGCAAACGCATGGATGCAGCATCCCGTTGGATATGTAATTAGAAATGGGAGAGCTGAATTCGTAAATTTCTGGGCTGCCGTATTTCAGCCATATGCAATTCTAAAATTCCTACACACAATACACGCAGGATATGTAGTAGGGTCATTTTTCGTCATGGGAATCTCCGCTTATCACCTGCTTAAGCATCAAGATGTCGACCTATTTAAAAAAGCCTTTAAGATTGGAGCCTATTTCGGTCTCTACGCAGCTATTGCAGTCTTCATAATAGGTGATATGCATGCTGCCGAGGTTGCTAAAACGCAGCCCACAAAATTAGCAGCCATGGAATCCATATGGAACACTAAAAAAGGCGCTCCAATGTACCTGTTTTTAATTCCAGACGAAAAGCATGAAAGAAATGCAGTTGAGCTATTCGGTATCCCGAAAATGCTCAGCATCCTTGCATACCACAATCCAAACGCAACTGTCAGAGGATTAAAATCATTCCCTAAAAATGATAGACCGCCTGTAACAATTACATTTATATCATTCAGAACCATGGTAGCTCTGGGCACCTTGTTTGTTCTTTTGACACTCTACGCATTCTATTTAATCAAAAAAGATAAATTACTTGACAAAAGGTGGTTCTTAAAACTCATGCTATATGCCATACCCCTTCCATATCTGGCGTGTGAGCTTGGATGGATTGTGGCTGAAGTTGGCAGGCAACCTTGGATTGTTTATGGGTTGTTGAGAACATCACAGGCAACTTCAACTGCGGTAACCTCTGCTCAGATTATCATGACCCTGGTTGGCTTTGTCTTCTTATACAGCATTTTAGGCTTCATTGACATATATTTACTATTTAAATATGCAAGAAAAGTTCCTGAAGTAGCAACAAAGGAAGGAGGTTACTAAAATGTTGAATGTAATATGGTTTGCCCTATGGGGTCTTTTATGGGCTGTGTATTTTATGCTTGATGGTTTTGATTTCGGAGTCGGAATACTGCATCCGTTCATAGCCAAGGATGATTTGGAAAGAAGAATGGTAATAAATACGATAGGTCCTGTCTGGGATGGCAACGAGGTATGGCTGATTACTGCGGGCGGCGCAACCTTTGCAGCCTTTCCAACAACCTATGCTTACATGTTCAGCTATCTGTATACACCCCTATTTTTTATCCTCGCTTCCCTGATTTTGAGAGGTGTGTCGTTCGAATTCAGGGGAAAGATAGAATCCGAAGGTTGGAAGAAGTTTTGGGACTTTATAATTTTCTTATTCTCATTGATACCGGCAATTCTATTCGGTGTAGCTTTTGGAAACATATTCGAAGGATTGCCATTCGATGCAAACGGATACCATGGAACATTATTTACACTTCTCAATCCATATGGCTTATTAACGGGCATTTTCTTCTTATTGCTCTTTTTAGAGCATGGAGCGTTGTGGCTGTCATTTAAGGCATCCAACAGCGTCGCAGAGAGAGCTAAATCAGCGGCAAAAAAGACCTGGCCAATTTTACTCATCGTTGCCGTGCTCTTCCTTATCTACACAAAATTTGCAACAAATCTTTACAATAACTACATCAACTATCCAATGTGGTTTATAGTTCTTTTAATAGCCGTTATTAGCTTGCTACTAATGCGTGTATTCATGAGTTCATCATTTGTCAAAGCATTCTTTTCATCATGTGTACTAATCGTAACGGTAGTCTTTACAGGCATTATAGGTCTTTACCCCAACCTGATTCCATCAAGCATAAATCCAGCATACAACTTAACGATATTCAACTCATCATCAAGTCAATACACACTAAAGGTAATGCTCATAGTAGCTATAATATTTGTTCCTATTGTCATAGCTTACCAATTATGGGCACATATATTGTTCAAAAAAGCAATTAGAAAAGAAGATTTAGAAGATAAAGAAGTAGAAACCTATTAAACAATTCGAGCCTCCTCTATCAAGAGGGGGCTTTACCTTTACTTAAATCAAAATTATTGATATAAAATTACAGAAAAGCGCCTGTGGCTTAATTGGATAGAGCAGCAGACTTCGGATCTGCCGGTTGGGGGTTCGAGTCCCTCCAGGCGCACCATGTTTATAAACTAAGAAAATATTAAAATTGACAATTTTTAAGTACATCGATTTATCAGGTTGGATAGCATAAGGATAGAATATTATAAAATAGCAAAGGTTGAATCATCTGTTAAGAGCCCTAATTGCCAAATATAATTCTTTGTATTGTCTTAAACGCCTCTTTTGCCCTCTTTTGGATAAACAAATCTGGTTTGCACACATTCATACAGTTTTTATCTGGGTTTATAGTGACAACAAAAGCATCAAGGGATTGGAATCTATTTGCAATGTAATCGTTTGTAGGTACTGCTGAGCTTGAGCCAACCAAAAAGACTAACTCAGGTACTCTAACATCATTCAAAAAGTTGTTATAGTTATTGAGTTGATATTCATTTTCAACGTAATTCCAATCTCCAAACATCAAAATATTGGGTCTCAACAAATCTCCACAAACTGGACAGTGGGGCAAATTTGTTGCTACCATCGTTTCGTAATCCAAATCACAGAGCGGTACATCACGATTCTCTTTAACACCATAACTGCACGCAGCGCCTTTCATGCATTGAAGCCGCCACATTGAACCGTGAACTTCATAAACAAACGACTCATCAAGTCCGGAAAGTATGTGATAACCATCTGTGTTTGTTGTATGCACAAAGGATTTATCAAAAACTTCTCTAATTAAACGATTAATCACATGATACCCAATATGGGGCTTATTTTCATGGGCATTTCTCCTTCTCCATTCATAGAAAGCCCACGCATACTGCGGTCTCACCTCAAAGCTGTAAGGGTTAGCCAAATCTATGGCATTCATCCCCAGCCTTTTAAAAACGGGAAAGTTGCGCCAGTAACCCTCTTTATCTCTAAAGGTTGGAATGCCGCTATCTGCGCTCATACCGGCACTTGTTAAAAACAGGCAGCCTCTGGCTTCCTTTATTTTCTTCTCAAGCAAACCAAAATCATCAACTTTCATGGCTTTTACCTCACAAAAAACAGTAAGGGTCTAAAGCCAGATAGTCACCAAAATACGCGTCTGCCCTTGCCCTACAGCCGCCGCAGACATTTATGTACCTGCAATGTGCACATTTATCATTGTATGAACCAAAATTCCTCATGTCTTTAAAAATTTTAGATTCATACCACACTTTTAAAAAACCATCCTTTAAAACATTTCCAGCACTTCTCAAAAAGTAACTACACGGCTTAACCTCGCCGTCATAACCAATAAACGCAATCAATTGCCCAGCAACACAACCTTTTGCCCCGCCTGTAGAAAATTTAAGCGTTCGTCTTTCAAAATCAATATTCTGTTTTTTACTTTCAATATCAACAAGTGCGTAATACTCTGGCGCGCATGTAGGCCTAACAAGGATTTCCTTTTCTTTCAGTTCAAGCTCAAAATGCCACTTGAGAATTTTGTAATAGTCCTCTTTGCTAATTAACTCATCCCTCAACTCTTCTGCCCTGCCTGTCGGCACAATCATAAACATATACCACGCTTTAGCACCCAAAAACTTTGCCAGCTTGTAGGTATTTTCTATGTCGTGTTGATTCCTCTTTGTAAACGATGAATTTATGATGAAATCCACTCCGATTCTTTTCAAAATCTTTGCAGTACTCAAAGTTGCATCAAAAGCACCTTTAACCTTCCTAAAATCGTCGTGAACTTCGGCTTTAGAGCCATCCAAACTCAAAGACACAATATCAATGTGTTTCTTTATCTTTAAAGCTATTTTCTTATCGACAAGTGTCCCATTTGTCGCAAGCCCAACTCTCATACCTTTTAGCCTTATGTAATCTGCTATATCAAAAACATCACCCCTCAAAAGCGGCTCACCTCCCGTTAAAACAACAACGGGCTTAAACTCATTCGATATCTCATCAACTATACCCTTGATATTATCAAAGGAAAGTTTGTCTTTTAGATTTATAGAAGCGGAAGTTCTGCAGTGAATACAATTTAGATTGCACCTTGGTGTTATTTCAAAGGCAAGCCATTTCAAAGAAAAGTCCATTATTTCCTCACCTTCTCTATATCGTCTTTTTTGCCCACAATTAAAAGGTAATCACCATTCTGAATAATCTCATCTGGCATAGGATTTATGTCCATTTTTCCATCGCGCTCTATGCCAATAATCGTTAATCCAAAACGCTTCCTAACATCCAATTGCAATATGCTTTTACCAGAAAAGTTTTGGGGCGCTTTTACCTTTGCAAAAACGTATTTTCCCGTAGAATCCAATGCCTCAATAACATCAAGCCCCGCGAGGTGATTAGCTAAATCCCTACCTTTTTCTTTCTCAGGAAAGATTACTTTTGTCGCTCCCACTTTAGCAAGGACACGTCCGTGCAATAGATTAATGGCCTTTGCATATATTTCTTTAACCCCAAGACTATGCAGGATAGCCACACTCAAAACACTGGTTTCAATATTTCCACCCACAGACACGACAACAGTTTTTGCATCTTGAACACCTATTTCTTTTAAAGCTTTTTCATCTGTACAATCGGCAACAAAAACCGATGGTAAAATTTCTGATGCATCTTTAATCTTGTCCTCATCTAAATCTATTCCTACAACATCTTGACCAAGTTCAGCAAGCCGCTCAGCCACACTTTTACCAAACCTACCAAGCCCTATTACAAAAAACAGCTCTTTCATACAAATATTCTCCCTGTGGGTAAACTATAGCTGCGACCCTTCTTTTTACCGAAAAGAGCCACAGAAAAGCTAAACAAACCAACCCTTCCAGCAAACATTAAAAGAATTATAATCAACTTTCCAATGGCATCAAAACTCGCAGATAAACTTAAATTAGTAGTGCTTATAGATAAACCAACCGTAGAGAGAGCAGAAACAGATTCAAACAGAGCACTTAAGAAATTCACGCTCTCTATATCACTTAAAACAAAAGCCGCTAAAGATAGGATAAAAAATGAGAGTATGACAATAACCAAAGATTTATAGATAGCCTCATCAGGGATTCTCCTTTTAAACAAAAACACTTCTTTTTCACCGCGGATGTAAGAATATACAGCTATAGCAACAGATGCCGCAACCGTTGTTTTTACACCACCTGCTGTACCGCCTGGGGAAGCGCCGATAAACATCAGGATAACAAGTAAAAACAACGTTGAATTGTGCATAAAACTCAAGTCCACAGTATTAAACCCCGCCGTCCTTGTTGTTACGCTCTGGAAAAGGCTAACCAGAATATCCTTAAAAAAGCCACCGTTTTGTAAAACACCATTTGCCTCTAATAAATAAATTATAAATGTAGGGATAAAAATCAGAAGAGCTGTAGTGGAAAGAACAACTTTAACATGAAGTGATAAAAAATTAATTTTTTTCCTCACATACAAATAGAGCTCATCTATTACTACAAAACCAATACCACCCAAAACTATTAAAAAAATAACAGTGAGGTTCAATAAGACATTGTATTTATAATTAACAAAAGAGTTCGGGAAGAGAGAAAAGCCGGCATTGTTAAAAGCACTTACTGAATGAAATATGGCAAAATAAATAGCTTTCGAGAGAACCATTTTTGGATAAAAAACAAAAAACAGTAAAGTTGCACCAATTGCCTCACATGTAAAAGCAAAAATCATTATACGTTTGAAAAAACCTACTATTGAGTGCATCTCAGGATAATTAAAAGCCTCTTTAAGGATAACTTTGTCCCTATATGACAATTTTTTCTTAAGCGTTAAAAAAATAAACGATGTGAAACTCATATAACCAAAACCCCCAACCTGAATTAAAGCCAAGATTACAAGCTGACCAAAAAGCGTAAAATGAGACATATTTACAACAATCAATCCTGTAACACAAACAGCTGAAGTTGAAGTAAACAAAGCATTCACAAAAGATACACCACCATGAGAACTCAATGGTAGCATGAGCAAAAATGTTCCTATTAGGATAACAGTTAAAAAACCCAAAAGTATGGTTCTTAAAGGATTATTCATCGTTTAGAATGGTCTTTACGTTGTAGATTTTTTTGTTCTGACTTTCATAGTAGATTCTAGTCAAGATTTCACTAACAATTCCAATATTGAGTAAATTAATACCTGCTAAAATCAGCAAAACACCGAGCAAAAGCAAGGGTCTATCACTGATACTAACGCCAAAAACTATCTTTTCAAAAGCCAAATAACCATCAATCAAAAAACCAAATAGAGCAAGAAAAAAGCCTATAATACCGAAAAAATGAATTGGACTTGTAATAAATTTCTGCATAAAACAGACAAGTATTAAATCCACGATAACCCTGAACGTTCGAGAGAGGCTATATTTGCTTTTGCCAAATTTCCGTGGATGGTGTCTTACCGGAATTTCTGTAATTGTAGCGCCGTAGATATTGGCAAGTGCTGGAATAAATCTGTGCATCTCTCCGTACATATGTAAATTTTTCGCTATATCGGCTCTATAAGCCTTTAAAGAACAGCCATAGTCGTGCAGCTCAACCTTTGTCATTTTACTAATGAGCTTATTGGCAACGTGTGACAAAAAAACCCTCTTTGGTTCATCCTGTCTCTCCTTGCGCCAACCACTGACAATATCGTATCCTTCTTCTATTTTTTCAAGCAGCTTGGGTATATCCTCAGGATCGTTCTGCAAATCCCCATCCATACTAACGATTATATCGCCGTGAGCATAGTCAAAGCCAGCTGTCATTGCCGCAGTCTGACCAAAGTTCCTCCTAAAGCGTATCACCTTGAACTGTTTATCCTGCTCAGCAATCTCTTTTGAAACATCAAATGTTCTATCCGTGCTCCCATCATCGACAAATATGATTTCGTGGTCGTAACCGTTTTTAACCATAACGCTCTTAATCTTTTCGTATAAAAGCTTCACATTGTCCTTTTCGTTATACATAGGCACGACAACGCTTATCATAAATTCTCCCGCATTCTTTTTATAATTTTACCGTAATCATTTTTAGAGAAAATCGCACTACCGGCAACAAAAATATCGGCGCCGATGTTTGATAAAAGTCCAACATTACTTTCATTTACACCACCATCAACTTCTATTAGAAACTCCAAACTGTGTTTCTCTCTATAGTTATTCAACCACTTAATCTTTTTAAAAGAGTTTTCAATGAATTCTTGCCCTCCAAAACCAGGATTTACACTCATTACGAGTATAAGGTCAACATACTCAAGAACATACTCAAGCAGCATCGGATGGGTTGAAGGGTTTATTGAAACACCAACTTTTTTATTCAACCTTTTAATTTCATTTATAACCCTATTTAAATGTGGGTCTGTCTCAAAATGTATAGTCAAAAAATCAGCGCCAGACTCAATATACTTTTCAATCCACCTCTGCGGTTCTTCTATCATCAGGTGGACATCTAAAGGAACAGATGCAACAGACTTAATCTGTTTAATGATAAAAGGACCAAACGTTATGTTTGGAACGAAATGACCATCCATAATATCTAAATGCAACAAATCGGCACCTGCCCTTTCAATATCCTCTATTTCCCGTTCTAAATGTAAAAAGTTAGCTGATAAAAGCGAAGGTGCAATGTATTTTTTACTTTTCAATTCTTTCTACCTCTATTTTTTCAATTTTTTTGCCCTTTAACTCCAATACTCTCAGTTTGTATCTGCCTTGCAATTCAAACTCATCTCCTTCTTCCGGTATGCTATCTGCCAAATCATACACCAATCCAGCAACCGTTTCATATTCCTCCATATCCCCCGTTTTTTCAATGTCTAATGCCTCACAGAAGTCATCTAAATCCATACCGGCATCAACAATATACTTATTTTCTTCCACTTTTACAAAATCATCTTCCTCTTTCTCGTCATACTCATCCCTAATCTCTCCAACAATTTCTTCCAATATATCTTCCATTGTAACCAAACCAGCAACACCGCCATATTCATCTATAACAATCGCCACATGCACACGTTTCGCCTGAAATTCCTTAAACAGATGATATATATTCTTTGTCTCAGGAACAAACATAGCTTCTTTCAATATTTCCTTGAGGTTAATATACCCTATATTTTTTTCCTTTAACTTTTTAATCAAATCCTTTATGTAAATGATACCCACAATGTTATCCAATCTGACACTATATGCAGGAATCCTTGAATATTCATGTTCCTCTATAAGATCAAGTAAATCAGCTACGGATTTATTAATCTCAATACACACCATCTCAGTTCTCGGAACCATTATCTCTTTAACCGTTATTTCCTTAAAATCTATGATATTGTGCATCATCTCCTTTGTCTGATCTTCCAAAATACCCTCATCCTTACTTACATTTATCATAAACTCAAGCTCTTCCTCTGTAATCAAGGGCTTTTCAGCATCAACGCTTCCACCTGCAAGTTTTATAAGACCTTTTACAAATACGTTCATGATATAGGTAAATGGATAAAATAGGTAATAGAAAAAAGCCAGTATCCTTATACTAAATTTTGAGAAACTTTCTGCATTGTGTTTGGCAAATGTTTTTGGCGTAATCTCACCAAAAAAGAGAATAAAGATTGTCATAATTGCTGTAGTTAGAGCAAGTTGGCTTGAGCCGGATAGTTTCATGGCAATATTACCAGCTAAAACAGAAGCAAAGATGTTTGCCACATTGTTACCTATGAGAATTGTGTTCAACAACTTATTGGGATGGTTCATCCAAATGGAAAAATATTTGGCATTCTTTTCATCTTCCTGAATAATCTGAGCAACCTTAAGCGGAGCAAGAGAGGTTAGAGCTGTTTCAGATGATGAAAAAAATGCACTTGTTATAAGGGAAACACCAATCATCAAAAACTCATATCTTAATCCACTCATCTCTCAACCATTAAAAATGTTTAAAACCGCAATTATCAAATTTAACAGAGGTATCATCCTTCAAAACAGACACCTTTGAACCCTCAACAACCTCCCCAATTATCGTAAACCCACTCAAATTTTTAATCTTTCCTTCGAACCTTCTATCAAAACATACAACAAGCTCATAATCTTCACCACCACACAACATTTCTTCCCTGTTCACAAAATCTGCATAGCAAAAAGGTATCCTCTCCCAATA
>JALVTR010000116.1 GCA_027035885.1 Desulfurellales bacterium | reverse complement strand
TCCCTCTTTTAAAAAAGATGAGGGTATGCTACCAAAAGGGTGGGGAATTTATAAGCCCTTTTGGTGGGGAGTTTATTGTAGCTTTAACATCAGACAGTAAATCTGCCATCTTATCAGGTTTTCAAACATAGACTTGTGGCAGTCTATGCACTGTATAACTACCTACTCTTCAAATCTGTTGTTTATACCCATCCCCCATAAAGCTCTATTCTGTATGGCAATCTATACACTCCAATTTTGCCAGTCTCCAATGTATGTCTGTATGCAACTTAAATAATATCTACCACCACCCCTTATAACATGGGAGATTTTTCCGTTTTCGTAAGGTGTGCTGTATCCTGCAGATTGGACTCTCCAAAGTTAGCAATACCTATTCTATTGGATCCATTGTGGCACTTTAGACAATTTGAAGATTGTATTAAAGTTGTCAATATTGAGTGCGGGTTTCCTTTTTTTGACAACATGACAATCCACGCATCCACCACATTTAATCATTTCTTTATTCTTAAAAATTGTCTGGAGCTGATTGACACAGCAGGTGGCACACATCTTTTTAAAGTAGTTTGTTGTTAAATCAGGTTTTTTAATGTTTTCTACTTTATCTACACTTAAAAACTCACTTTTGCTTGTGAACTTTTCAGAAAGCACACCCAAAACACCTTTTTCTGTTACCATAAAGATTATTTATCATTTCTATGACATCTGCTTGGCGCTTTCCGCAATATTTATCCGCGTATTCAAATCTCGTTAGATTCAGCACTATTCCTCTGTGAGATCCATCTTTGTTGAACGAATATTTGTCTCACCTATGATAGCTTACACATCCAAACATGGTATGGGATTAGCCCTATCCACGGTTTTTATGTTTTTTGTGTCAATATACGCACGAATCTGAATTCAGGCTTCTACCTTTTTCATTATTAGTTAGAAGAATTTTTACTGATACTAATATTGCGATGAATATAACAACTACTACCTTGAATCACATAATTTTATCATACAATAACAATAATACAAAAAAATAAACACTTATTTGTGAATTATATCACAGACAGGTAAAGCACCCAATTATAGGATTTTTTGAAATTTACAATGAGGAGGTGTGTGATGAAGAGGCTCTATCTCATTGGTTTGATTACATTTATATTGGGTATCTTTTTGTTAAGCAGTGGTGTTGCCAACTACAGTTATGCAGGCCAACAAAACAAGGCCTCAGTTCAAAAACTTATTCAACTTTCTCAGAAGTATGAGCAGAACGGTGATATGATGAAAGCAAAAGAGTACGCACGAAAAGCTGTTCAGGCCGATCCATACTCAAACGCAGCCTGGAATAACTATGACAAG
The DNA here is from genome assembly GCA_027035885.1 of Desulfurellales bacterium. Taxonomy (GTDB): domain Bacteria; phylum Campylobacterota_A; class Desulfurellia; order Desulfurellales; family Hippeaceae; genus Hippea. The sequence goes on along the minus strand of JALVTR010000116.1, from coordinate 4,978 downwards.
GTGCTTATGGCTATACAGCAAAATTCTGAGGAGAATGAGGAAAATTCAGTTTTGGAAGGTTGTTAGAATCCTTTTTAGGTTTTAGGGGAAATTTTGGGAAAGGCGGTTTTTCTGATAGCCTTTCCCTTTTTAAACTTTTAAATATAAATTAATAGTAAAGTGATAATAAAAAACTTAAAGAATGAAAGAATTAGAGGTTGACAAGTGTAGTTAGTGTTCTCTATAATTATTACATGAGTTACGATGCATATGTGTTTAATTTTTTAAGTGAGATACCACTTTTTAAAAGGATAAATTTCAATACCATAAGAAAAGTTTCTAGAAATCTACAAGAGAAAAAGCTTTTTAGAGATGAAACATTGGTTTTACAAGATGATGAAATTAATGAAATATTTATAATTAAGGAAGGCAAAATAGAGGTTTTTAAAATATCGGAGCAGGGTAAAAAACTTACTTTAAGAATATTGAGAAAAGGCGAAGTTTTTTGTTTAAGTAACATATTTTCTAACAGGGCAATTCACAATTACAGAGCAAAAGAAGATTCTATTTTATTTGCTATATCTTCTCAAGCTTTTAAAAGGTTATGCGAGAGTGATATTAGCCTATCCGATTCGGTTATCAAGGCCTTAGTGAAAAACATAATCCACTATTCTTCCCTTATTGAGAGAGTTAAATTGATGGACGGTGAGTCCTGTATCTCATCCCTTTTGCTCGCTATGCAGAAAAACAGGATCGTTCATGCTACGCAGGAGGAACTGGCTGATATGAGTGGCTTGTGTAGGGAAACAGTATCAAGGTTATTGAAAAAACTTAAAGAAGAAGGTTGCGTTGAGACTTACAAAGGATCTGTTGTGATTAAAAACTTAGAGAGTTTAAGACTCCTGTGTAGTTAGTGTATTTAGTAAAGGCATTGGGGTGATTTTTAGGCCTCACCCCAATGTCCCTTTGTAAGGAGGGTCAAAGCATAATCATTCATTTGCAGGTGGTAGATAAGGATTGGGTGTTACCCATTCCCCTTTTATTCCATTTCCGAAGTTGATCACACTTTCGCTTCTTGTTCTCTTTGTGTTTTTACTTTTATTTATGTTCTCGCCATTGCTGGGGTTAATATTTTCCTTATCTTCCTTTTGAATTTTGCCATACACAGTTCTCTCGACTAATTCAATCTTTATAATATTCTCTAATGGCTCTTTTAGTTTTATAACCTGAGTATGGCCGCCCTTAAATTTTATCACAAGGCTGTCAGCGTGGACCTTTATCGTGCTGACAGCTATAACAGCAACAACAGCTGCTGTAAGGATTCCAACATTTCTCATATCCTTTACTCTTCTCATTTTCTTAAAATACAAGTTGGAACTGCGATCTTATCATATTGTATGCACTTATCTTTCCTTCACTCACACCCAACATATGGGTGTCTTTATCAAACTCAACGCGGTCAAACTGAACTGTTATCCTTACATTTTGACCCATTATGTAGTAATTAATCCCTGCTGAATAATCATCTATTTTCTGACCTTCTACACCTAACAGTTTTGCAAAGTTCCAGTGCTGATAACCTATATATGGCTGTATTAGTCCGCGTCGTCCTATTGTGACAGGCAGAATGTATGCCAACTGTCCAATCCAACCGTGTTTCTGACCATTCAACCCGGCAACATACACATTCTGGTCAGCAGGGTTTAAGTCTGTTTTGTAGGCATCATCAACATTGACCCATAGATACTGAAATGTAGTAGTTATTGTGCCAAGGTCGCGGAATGGATATTCAAACAGTAGGTCTGCCGCAAATGCCTTAAAATCAGCAGTGTCGGAATCTAATACTTCTGAAAGCCCTGTATTTGGATTCCACCTTACATCTTTGTATACAGCATTTGGCTGATACAAGCCACCAATACCAACAACCAGAAGTTTTCTTTTTCCAAAGTATGTTCCCCAGTAGCCAGAGCCACCTGGCTCAGGATCTAAGAACGAATATGCTAACCTTGCAACATACATCAAATTTGTGTTTGCAGGCTGTGGGCTTGTCTTTGTACTTATAATTTTGTTTTTGGGCAATGATGGGTCAACTGAATTTGTCCAGGGGGATTGCCCCTCTCTTCCCTGAAATGCCCCTATCCAGTATTTCAGGTGTCTCCTCAAAAAGGTGCCCCAGAATACAACACCATAGTTCCTTGATATACTCTCAGGCGATGTTCCTACAGGCGTATAAACATACGCAGATCTATCTACCTCCAAAGGCGCAAAACAATCGATCAAGTTTTCGCGTGTTAGAGGTATTTTTGTTAAACCCAGTTTCATATGGAGATGAGGGGAAAAGTTACCTATAATGTAAGCATCGATAATTCTAATATCCCTATCGTTCTGGTCAGTCGCTGCAAGTTGTTCCATATAACCAAGTGGCGTGTAAGAGGTGTGCATATGACCGCATGTTTGAAATTTAGCACCCCAAATTCTGTTAATCATACCAGTTAAAGTAATTCTAGCTCTCTGGAAGTGCAAATCAGTTCTGTCGTGTTGCCCACTCACTCCGGAACCAAAACTTGTGTGATCGCCCCTCACCTGTAGCTTAATATCGATTTTTAACAGACCCTGTCTGCCAAATCTGATGATAGGACCTGCATAGCTTGACAAACCGGTGAAGACCAACGAGCTACCCAAAAGAACACTTAGTGCGATTCGTTTAAATCTACTCATGACACACTCCTCCTTTCTAAAGTTTCCTTAACGATATTTGTGTGGAGGGTTAATTTGAATGATTTAGATAACAAAGATATTGTGATGTAAATCACATTTGTATAAGTTAGTAATTTGAATTAAAAACCTAATGTTACGCAGGGCAATGCCAACTTTTTGTGTCGCCCCTCTTCTTGTTTAGTCCACTTAGTTTCCCCATCCTACTTAAAAAGCCTCCATCAGGTATTCAGAGTACTTAAATTTCCTTGATGAATACCTCTCATCCTTGTCTTTAAAGAATAGATAAAGGAACTTTTCAGTACTGTCTTCAGAATGGAGACAGCCTCTAATCCTTAAAGAATCCTTTAGTTCCTTAAAGCACCTCTCCAACCAGTTTGTTGTTGAAAAGTAGACCTTTATCTTTTCATTGAGGTTTGAGAGATGTGTGTAGTTTTTGACTTTGCTTTTTAGGCTGTTTAGAGATTTATAAAGCCTGCTCCATTTGTCGATAAACTCATTCATCAAGAGTTCCGCCTCTTCTTGTGTCTTAGTTGTCATCCGCCGTGCTAAAATACACCACCAACGCCTACTAAAAGTGCACCACTTTTAGTAATTGTTTATACTCTCCTTGAATAATCTTTTAAAAGGAGAGTATCAGTGATTAGTAAGGAGGAGTTTGTTGTGATTCACGCACTGCGTTCTCAAGGATTGTCAATCAGGCAGATATCAAAGATTCTTGGTCTAAACAGAAGAACGGTATCAAGGAGATTAAAAGAAGAGGATTTAAAACCGTATCCCAAAAGGAGCTATACGGAGTTATTGTCAAATCTTGTGTATGGCATAACATACCCTCTTAATAAATTCTCCATTCCTTTTAGGGATGCCTAAGCAGCTTTTTCCTCCAATTCCCCGTCAATAAATCTCTTTCCCTCCAATACAAGAGGTATAAGTTTGTATCCTTTTAATCTATGCCAGGTCTTTTCAGCCTCTAATGCAAGCTTAAAGACCATCGTTAAAGCAGCCGTTCTTGAACCTGCTCCTCTTGTTTTGGCTGTCCTTAGTCTTATGGTGGCAAATGTTGATTCTATAGGATTGGTTGTTCTTATATGAATCCAGTGTTCAGCCGGGAAATCATAGAAATTAAACATATTGTCTTTATCTTTTATGAGAGTTTTTACAGCCTTCGGATATTTTGCTTCAAAGGTTTTAACAAAGTGATCATATGCTTTTAGAGCACTTTCCTTGTTTTCTGCCATATACATTTCATGAATCATTGATTTGGCCTTGGGCTGCAGGCTTTTTGGCAGCTTATCAAGTATATTGGCTGTTTTATGAACCCAGCATCTTTGCCTTTTTGTCTTAGGGAAAACTTCATCCAAAGCAGACCAGAATCCAAGCGCTCCATCCCCTATGGCAAGCTTGGGGGAAATATTTAGGCCGCGCTGTTTTAGATCAAGAAGCATCTCACTCCAGCTTATCTTGCTTTCTCTGTACCCGTCGCTAACTGCAACAAGTTCTTTCTTTCCGTATTTATCCGCTCCTATGATTACAAGAATACAGGTTTTATCATCCTCTAAACGTATATTAAAATGTATTCCATCTACCCAGAAGTAGACATACTCCTTATTGCTTAAATCCCTTTTTGCCCATTTATTATAATCATCCTCCCAGCTTTTCTTTAAACGCACTATATTTGCAGGAGATAATCCCTGTACTCCATCACCGAGTATAGAGGATAGCGCTGTATGAAAATCATTTGTTGATATGCCCTTTAAATATAGAACCGGTATAAGATTATCTATGCTTGGTATCCTTCGAAGATATCTTGGCAGGATTCTGCTTGTGAAAGTCTCCTCCTGCATATCCTTGTTCCTTATTCTTGCTCTTGGCTGTTTTATGCTAATAGAACCTATGCCTGAGGCAATTCCCCTTTCAGGCAGATATCCGTTTCTTACAACAATCCTCTTATTGTTTTCATCTACAAGATTGCTGTGTGCATCAATATATTCTTGTATCTCATTTTCAAGCGCCATCTGCAGCATCTTCTGAGCACCTCTTCTTGCTATTGCTCCTAAAATAGATAAACCGTCTATTTCCTCTTTTGAAAAACCATCCTTTTGTGTATACTTGTTCATGAGCATATCCTCCTTAGTAAGTTTGTTTTTTACAGTTTCATTTTATTAACTGACCTTACGCACCCTTCAGTTTCTGCAGTTCTTCAAAGGCAATCTGATTGGCTCTAAAGAGCAACTTAGCCCTGAGTGCAAAATGGTTCAAATGATGTTTGATTTTTAGGCATTCC
>JALVTR010000115.1 GCA_027035885.1 Desulfurellales bacterium | reverse complement strand
TAAGAGATAATATCAAGTTTGACAAACAGATAATTGAAATTGGAGACTATAGGCAGGTGAGGGATGCTCAAGCTGCGATAAAGGATGGTTTTGAGGTGGCAATGGGATTGTGAAGACACTTAGAAGGGGGTAGAAACTATGGAGACAAAACTTGAATACAAGGTGCTTTTTCATATTGATCAGTATGATGAGGATTTATTGGTTATCGCAATTAAAAATGCTTTGAATTTAATGGCTGATAGGGGTGTGTCTTCGGTTAGAATAGCATTGGTAGCCAACTATGTTGCACCCAAATTGTTCGTTAAAAATGTTTTAGAGGAGGAAACTGTTGAAAATCTTGCTACTCTGGCAGAAAACCAAAATGTTTCTATTTTTATTTGCAATAATTCTTTAAGAAGTTTAAATATAGATAAAACAGAGTTACTGGATTTTTGTGAGATAGTCCCTGCGGGTATCGTGAAGATTGTAGAGTTGCAAAATAGAGGTTTTGCTTATGTCAAGCCCTAACTACTGCGATAAGCTTGTTAGGGGAGTGGGATAGAGAATAGCGTGGACGAGCTGGATCTGAAGATTCTTTACTATATCTATAACTGCGGACCAGTTTATATAAAAAAGTTAAGTGAAAGACTGCAAAAGGATTTTGATACAATACGAACGCACATTAAAGAGTTGCAGGGTATTGGCTATGTTGAACGTGCTGGTGGTAGAATTGTAGAATACAAAGTTGGCCGCAAAAACAAAGTAACAAAGCATCTAAATCACACTTATTACAATTTAACTCGAAAGGGTCGCCAACTGATGCGAAGCATGAACAATGTTGACATAAATGTGAACCTTAAAGCTCCTTACAAGCGCTAAGGATTTGCTACTGAAGGGCAAAGAACAATGGTCGATAAAGATGTGTTTATGGAAGTTTTTCTTGAGAAAGCGAGAAAATTGGAGGTAGGTTATTTTATAGATATTCGCACATACAAGAGAAATAGGAGCGTTCTCTTAATTCGGAAAACCAAGGAAACTTATTGTATCATAGAGAATGGATTCTTCAGGAGTGAATTTGAAACTGGATTTAGCGGTCTCAAACGCCTTTTCAAAAAGATTTTGAAAAGAGAATTTCCCCACAGCCATAAGATTAGACTCTATAATATGGGTCTTTACAGTGAAGAAAAAGCTAAAGAAATTGCAAGAAAGAAAATTTGACAATGAAGTATTAGCTTTTTCACAGGCTGTTAAAACCAGGAAGGGCTGATTAAGGAAAAAAATTCTCCTTATCACTTGACGTTTTTATATAAAAAGTTATAATATTACTAACTTTTTTTAGGAGGTGAGGAATGGAGGTTTATTTGGATAACAACAGTACAACGCCTATGGATGAAGAGGTGAGAGCGATTTATCATGAACATGAAAAATTTTACGGCAATGTAAACTCAATATATCAAAAGGGGATAAAGACAAGGAAGCTTTTGATAGATGCATACGATGTTATGTATCCAGCCATAGGCGCAAAAGATGAAGACGATATTATTATCACTTCTTCAACCACAGAGGGAAATAACACTGTTATCAAAACATTCCTCTACAATTTTCTCCATGGTAGCGAAAAGAAACATATAACAACCACAGTTGCAGAGCACAGTTCTATCAAGGCTCCGTGTGCGTTTGTCAAAAAATTCGGCATGGAGGTAACTTACCTCTACACTAACGAAAACGGTCGTATTGATACTCAAGAGCTTGAAGATTCAATAAGAGAAGACACAGCCTTAATTTCCGTCTTGTTCGCAAGCAATGAAAGCGGCGCAATTCAACCCATAAAAGAGATAGGTGAGACTGCCAAAAAGTATGGAATACCCTTTCACTGCGATGGTGCACAGGCTATATCAAAAGCCAAAGTCAATGTGGCTGATTTGGGCGTAGATTATTTTACATTTTCAGCCCATAAATTTCATGGACCAAAGGGAGTTGGTGGTCTTTATGTAAGAAACGGTGCACCTTTTGTCCCATTGATTCATGGCGGAAACCAGATGGGTGGAAAGAGGGGTGGCAGCATTAATACCGCTGGAATTGTGGCAATGGCAAAAGCTATGGAGCTTGCCAACAAAAATTTGGAGAAAATGTTTTATGAGGTTTCAAAATTAAGAGACAAACTTGAACAAGAAATACTGAAAATTCCGGACACGAGAAGTTATGTTGATAAGAAATACAGGCTTCCAAACACCGTTATTGCATCTTTTAGGGGAATAGAAGGCGAAGCTATGCTTTGGGAGTTGAATCAGGTCGGAATTTATGCTGCGACTGGGAGTAGTTGTTCATCTGAAAGACTTAAAGGCAGCGAAGTACTTGAGGCTTTGGGAGAAGATCCAGAAATTGCACACACAGGTATAATCTTTTCTCTTAGTCGTTTCACAACTGAGAAAGAGATAGACTATGTTATAGAAAGATTACCCAGAATAGTAAGAAAGCTCAGAGATATATCGATGACTTATGCAAAGGTTAAATCGGGCTAAGGAGGGAGTATGGCAAGAGGGGATTTAATTACTGGAAATATATGGGAGGAATACTCTCAAAAGGTTATAGACAGAATGAGCAATCCAAGGTTTTTGGGTGAATTTTCAGAAGTTGACGCTAAAGAGAGAAAGGCAAAGCTTATAGTAGCAGACTTTGGCAGCGAAGCCTGCGGCGATGCGGTGAGATTATATTGGCTTGTTGACCCCAAAACAGACAAAATCTTGGATGCAAGATTTAAGTCATTTGGATGTGGAACAGCTATAGCAAGTAGCGATGTGATGGCAGAACTCACGATTGGAAAAACAGTAGATGAAGCTATGAAGATTACGAATTTGGATGTTGAGAGGGCTTTGAGGGATAACCCAAACAAACCTGCATTCCCGCCACAGAAGATGCACTGTTCTGTTATGGCTTACGATGTTATTGTTGAAGCTGCATCTAAATACAAGGGAATGAATCCTAAGTCCATAAAAAACAGCGAAATAGTCTGTGAATGTGCAAGGGTAACAAGGAAAGAAATTGAAGATATTATAAAGGAACACAATGTTAAAACGGTTGAGGAGCTTCAAAAATACACAGATGCGGGAACGTACTGCAAAAGCTGTGTAAGACCCGGGGGACACGAAGAAAGGAGTGTATATCTTGTGGATATAATTGAAGAAACCAATAAAAAAATCAAACAGGGTGAAATATTAAGCAAGATAGTTACGAACGTATTCGACGATATGACCCTGTTAAACAAAATTAAAAGCATAGAGAAGGTTTTAAAAGAAAAAGTGAGCTACATCCTTGAGGCAGACGGGGGCAGCGTTGAACTTGTGGATGTTAAAGAGGTTGAAGATAACGAGGTTGAGGTATTAATTGAATATAAGGGCGCCTGTTCAACCTGTAATGCAGCTGTTTTAACGCTGTATATGATTGAAGAAACACTTAAAAAAGAGCTTGAAACGGATAAAATACGGGTAGTTCAGGTATAGACTAAAAATCCTTCAGCTTCACCTTTGAAAAAAGCTTTCTGATTTCATCGTTTAGATTGTGCCACACGCTTCTTGCCTTACAAACATCGACAAGCTCACATTTATAATTTTCGTCAATGCAGGGGGCAAGCTGAACGCCCCCTGAAAATATTTCTACCAATTCCATAAGGCTTATGTTCTCACTTAAAATAACATATCCGCCGTTTGGACCTTTTTTGCCTTTAATAACCCCTTTTTTCTCCAGTGTCGCTGCCAATTGTTTCAGATAGTTTTCAGAAATGAGTGTCTTTTTTGAAGCATCTTTTAGGGTGAGAGGCGTTTTAGAATTTTTTATCTCTATCAGCAGTCTTAAACTGTATCTCAATTTAGTCGGAAACTTCATAATATTTATAATAATTTACCTGATTGTTTTGTCAATAAAAATAGTTTTGCTTTATGTATCTTTTCTTGTCTTCAGCAGTTTTGCATTAATAGCAACAATTATCGTGCTTAAAGACATCAAAGCGGCTCCTATAGCAGGAGATATCAGAACCCCCTCACTATATAGAATGCCGGCGGCAAGAGATATTGCCACAACGTTATACCCGGTTGCCCAAGTAAAATTTTGTATGATTTTTTTATAGGTTGCTCTTCCCAACAGTATTAACGATGCCACATTCTTTGGCGAACTGTTCACTAAAATTATATCAGCAGCCTCAATTGCAACATCCGTACTCGAACCTACTGCAATGCCGATATCGGCTTGTGCAAGTGCGAGTGCAGGTGCATCGTTAATCCCCTCTCTCGTCATTGCAACAAACTCTCCTCTGCTTTGAAATTCTTTAATTTTATCGAGTTTTTCATAATGCAGCATAACTTCTGCAAAGTATCCAATAAATGAATGTAGATAACCCAGACAAAATGGCCGCTCCCGTAAGCCATTTCGCAGCTGTGTCCGCCAATCTTTGAGTTTTTGATTTGAAAGCTTGAGCCTCTTTCACAAGGTTTATCGCTTTATTTAGATATAAATCGTCTCCCGACTGCACAACAACAACCTCTAAAATTGAATTGCCGTTTTGTGAGCCACCTATAACAGAGTCGCCCGGCTTCTTTTTTATGGGTTTGGATTCGCCTGTTATCATTGACTCATTTACATAGCCTCTGCCTTTAATCACTCTCCCGTCAGCCGGAATTCTCTCCAGTGCTTTGATTAATAGGGTATCTCCTTTTTTTAAATTAGATATCTCAACATCGTTTATGTTGCCATCTTTTATAATATGAGCAACATCGGGAAGCAGCTTTGCCAAGGATTCCAAGGCACTCGATGCGCTTATTACGGATTTCATCTCAAGCCAATGACCAAGCAGCATAATATCTATGAGCGTAGCCAATTCCCAGAAAAAGAACTTACCATTTAAGCCGAAAACAACAGCACCGGAATATATATATGCAACCGAAATGGCAAGAGCAATAAGGGTCATCATTCCTGGCTGTTTATTTTTCAACTCATTATAAATGCCCTTCAAAAACGGCCAGCCGCCATAGAAAAAAATAAAACTCGACAATGCCCAAAGTAGATATTTATCTCCGCCAAAACTGATGTTAATGTTTAAAAAATTTTGTACCAAGGGGGATAGTATTAATATAGGTATGGTGATAACGGTCGATACAACAAATCTCTTTTTAAAATTTTCCACTATCATTTTATGGTGTTGTGTATGATCGTGGTGTTTTGTATTGTTATTGGATTTTGCATGATTATGTTTGTGCGATGCACCCTCATCGATTTTGACAAGTTTAGCACCGTCCATTTCACATTTTCCCTCTGCATCATATTCCATACCGCATTTGGGGCATTTATATTTAGACATAGCCCTATCCTTATTTTTTAAACACCGTCAATTGCTTTTTTTAGCTTGTTTTCAATATTTTCTGCTATTGTTTGTAAGTTTTTGTTGTTGATTGTTCCCATAATAACCGTTGGAAGGATAGCACTGACAAAAACTCCGCCGCTTTTTTTATACACAATAACGTTACACGGCAGCATCAAACCTATGTTTTGCTCCGTTTGAATGGCTTTATAAGCGTTCGGGGGGTTGAAGGCTTCCATAATTTTGTACTCTTCAATATCAACATCCAACTTATTTTTTAGGGTTTCTTTCATATCTATTGTTTATAAAATCCCAAAACCTTCCTTTTTTAATTCTTCTGTTATTTTTTCAACAGCCTCTTCCAATTCAAGATTTACCTCCTTTTTGTAGCCGTAATTCATTTGAACCTCCTCAGATTTTATTTAGGTATTTGATTACCTCTTTTATTTCTTCAATTTTTTCGTCTATGTCTTCCTGTGATTTGGATAAAACAGCATCTTTTATGCAGGTTTCCATGTGTTTGCTTAAAACTTGCATGTTGGCTTTCTTTAAAAGTGATACAACAGCCATAAGTTGAGTGGAAATGTCTATGCAGTAACGATTGTTCTCTACCATTTTTACGACTGCATTCAAATGACCTTGGGCTGTTTTGAGTGTTTTGTGCGCTTCTTTGTGTTTAATATTTTCTTTAGAAACCACCTTGTCTTCCACAACTCACCCTCCTAACAAATAGATAGGGGCGCAATTAACGCCCTATTGGTTATTATTCATCATTTCCTGATTTTTACGCATCATATTACCGTTTTCCATCATTTTTCCCGACTCTTTTGTATTATTCATCATAGAGTTAAGCTTGTTTTGCATCATATCCTTTTGACTATTATTCATTTCCTGTTTCTTCATTATGCCTTTCTGAGTAGAGTTCATCATATTTTGCTTATTCATCATATTCATTTTGCCCTTTGACATATTGTCTCTGTTTTGATGGTTTTTATTCATCATCATATTGTGTTTGCTATTTTGCATCATTCCTTTACCCTGACCTTGATTCATCATGCCACCTGAGCCCTGCATCATACCGTT
>JALVTR010000114.1 GCA_027035885.1 Desulfurellales bacterium | reverse complement strand
ATTGATTTGGTTTGTAGATCCAATATGTCTTGTTCCATACTCACAGAAGAAGAAGGTTGGGTCGAGGTTAAAGGGAAATATCCCATTGTTATTGTAGATCCAATAGATGGGAGCTTAAACGCTAAGAGGGGTATACCTTATTATGCTTTGTCGATTGGATTGGCTTTTGATAATACAACGGATTCGATAGCTTGTGGTTATGTTATTAATCTTTCTAATAAGGATGAATTTTGGGCTGTAAAGGGCGAGGGAACATACTTTAACGGAAAGAGAATTTTGAATGAAAAATATGAGAATTTAGGTGTTGTTGCTGCTGAGGGTTTAAAGAAAGAAACAAATCATGATATTTTAACCAAAATTTTTGAATCTTTTTACAGAATTAGGCAATCTGGCTCTACAGCTTTAGATTTGTGCTATACGGCTATTTACTCATACGATGCTTTTCTGCATTTAGATAGAGCAAGGATTGTTGATTATGCCGCTGGTAAAATTATAGTTGAAGAGGCTGGCGGTGGTTTATTCGAGTGGATGACAGATAATATTTTTAGAGTTGACATTAATATTGATAAAACTATTCCATTTATAGCCGTACCTTACAGAGACGCAATCCATAATGTAATTGGAAAGTTGAGATGAGAAAGTTATATCTGTCTTTAATTTTTGTATTGCTACTTGCGAATGTCAGTTTTGCTAAATTGAATGTTAGTACGTCTATATTTATATTATCAACTATAGTTAAGCAAATTGGAGGAGATAAGGTTAATGTAAGTTATGTAATACCGTCAAGCGCCAATCCACATTTATTTTCTCCAAGACCTAAAGATTTAGCTAATTTTAAGAATGCGGATATTTTTATTGGTGTTGGTTATGGGTTTGAATTCTGGTTTAATCGAGTTAGGTACTTGAGAAATGGCAAAAAAGATCTATTTCTGAGCTCATTTTATAAAAATCCTCTCGATATAATCAAAATTGGTAAAAGAGTTTTGGCAAACCCTCATATTTGGCTTGACTTAGGATTTATGATAAAAACAGGGATTCCTGAAATTACGCAAGCTATGTGTGGTTTAGATAAAAGCGATTGCTCTTTTTTTGAAAATAATGAGGCAAAACTTTTAAAAAAATTGAAAAAGATAGAAATAAACTATAAAAATTTGGCTCAAAGAATGGAAAAGTTTTGTATAGTAGATGTAAAACCTGCTTTTGAATATTTTTTTAGGTCTATAGGTAAACCTACGTGTGGAGTTGTAGTTAAAAGAGGGAATGAAATGCCGAAGGTTGGTGATATAAAATTTGTTATTGAACATTGCAAGTGTAAAAAAGGTATTGTCGTTTATCTGGAGAATCCTTATACTGCAGAGAGTATAGCTGATATATTAAAATACAAACCTTTAAAACTTAACCCCTTAGGGGACCCTACTAAGCAAGATGAAAATACATATATCGGTCTATTAAAACATAACCTAATGTTGTTGAAAGAATTTGTTAAGTGATTATGATTAGAGCTCAAAACATAACATTGGTTAGAAATAATAAAAAAATATTGGAGGATGTAGGTTTTGATGTTAAGAAAGGAGAGTTTGTTGCCATAATAGGGCCGAATGGAGCCGGAAAAACTACGTTAGTCAAAATCGTAATTGGTTTATTAAAACCCACAGATGGTACGATTAAGATTAATGGTGTTGAACCTGAAGAGTTTATAAAGAAAAGAAATGGAGTAATAGGTTATTTACCCCAAAAAGCTATTGTTAATTGGAGTATGCCTTTAAAGGTTTTAGATGTTGTTTTGATAGAAAAGCTTTCGCCTTTTAGTTTTTTTAGAAAATATTCAAAAGAGGACGTTGAAAGAGCGGAATACTGGCTTGAAGTATTTGGTATTAAAAATAGAGTAAATGCTTACATAAGAGATTTATCAGGTGGAGAACAACAAAGGGTATCTTTAGCGAGGTGTATGTTCAATGAGCCAGAGATTTTGGTATTGGACGAACCCAACACGGCAGTTGATGCAGTTTACAATGTTAAGATATACGAAACTTTAAGAAAACTGTGCGATAATAGAGACATTACCGTTATTATGGTTACGCATGATATTGGAGCGGTTACCATGTATGTTGATAAGGTTATGTGCTTAAATATTAAACTACATTGTCATAGTTCGCCTTCGGCAATAAATTATTCAGAGATGCTTAAAAGGGTTTATGGCAATAATATAAACATAGTTATTCATGGGGAAAAGTGTAATAACTGCATTTTTGGTGTTAGAGATGACCGAAATACTCATTAATGCTACATTAATTGGCATATTAATTGCCATCCCTCTTTCATTTTTATCGTATTTTGTGGTTATGAGGAAAATGACGTTTGCTGGTGTTGGTATAGCACACGCATCTTTTGGTGGAATTGCACTGGGTTTTTTGTTAGGGTGTGAGAGTTTTATTTTTCCTTTAGTTTTTTGCGTTGTTTCTTCTTTATTTATTGGTTTTCTGTATAAAAAAGGTGGTTTTAGTGAAGATAGCGTTATAGATGTTGTTTTTGTGTTTTCTATGGCATTTGGCATTTTTATTTTGAGCTTGTCCAATGGTTATTCGGGCAATGTTTTAGGTCTTTTGTTTGGAGATATTCTATCTGTAAATAAGGATTACATTGTTCCTGTTATAGGGATATTCCTTTTGTCTATGTTTTTTATTTCATATTTTTTTTCCCACTTAAACTTAATTACTTACAACGAAGATTTAGCACGTATTAACGGGGTACGTGTAGATTTACTATACTATTTTTTTTGGATTGTTCTATCTGTCTTAATTGTGTTTTCTATAAGGCTTATAGGGATAGTGCTTGTTAACGCTTTTTTAGTTTTGCCAACGCTTGTCGGTTTGAATGTGTCGAAAAATTTCAAAGGTGTGATTGGAGTTGGGATTTTGAGTTCAATAATAAGTGTGGCCGGCGGTGTAATCCTCTCTTATTACGTAAATACACCAACCGGTGCCACAATTGTCTTACTGTTTTTTGCTTTTTGGATATTGAGCTTTATTTTTAAAATTTAACAGTTCATCTCAATGTATTTTTGTGCACAAGATGCAGCTATAGCACCATCGGCTGCAGCTGTTAAGACCTGTCTAAGGGGTGTAACTCTTATATCCCCCGCAGCAAAAATTCCTGGTATATTTGTTTCCATGTTTTCATTGACGATTATATAACCATCTTCGTTTAATTCGATTATGTCTTCTATAAATTTTGTGTTAGGTGTAATTCCAACGTATATGAATATTCCATCTACATCGAGTCTTGAAAGTTCGCCCGTTTTCACGTTTTCTATTAAGACTCCGTTTACAAACTTATCGCCTTGTATCTCTTTTACTACGTGGTTAAATATAAACTCAAGTTTCTTGTTTGAGAATGCCCTATCCTGGAGCGCCTTAACGGCTCTAAGTTGCTCTCTCCTGTGTATTACATAGACCTTTGACGTAAGGTTAGCTAAATAGAGCGCTTCTTCTAAAGCCGAATCTCCACCGCCAACTACAGCCACAGGTTTTCCTCTAAAGAAAGCACCATCACAGGTAGCGCAGTAAGAGACCCCTTTACCTGTGAATTTTTTTTCTCCAGGACAATTAAGTTTGTTGGCTGATGCACCTGCTGCAATGATTATGGTTTTCGTGTTGAGCTTTGTTTCATTTGATAAGATAACGTACTTTGTTTTTCCTTGATCCTCAATTCCTTTTATGCCCTCATAATTTGTTTCCACACCGAATTTTTCCGCTTGTTTCATAAAACTATCCATTAAATCCATACCACTTATGCCTTTAGGAAAGCCTGGATAGTTATCAACTTCGTATGACATTAAAATTTGGCCTCCAAAGACCTTTTCCTCACATATCAAGGTTTTCAATCCCCCTCTTGATGCATACAAACCGGCAGCTAACCCAGCTGGACCGCCACCAATTATTATTACATCGTACATTCATTTGCCTCCCTTTTTATACGCGTGAAATTACAAGTAGGCCTATGCAAACTATAATACTTGTTCTAACTTTTCTATTAAGTATTCTTTTGGCACAGCTCCAATAATTTGGTCTGCAACTTCTCCGTTTTTAAATATCATTAGTGTTGGTATACTCATTATGCCATATCTAACAGCGATTTCTGGCTCTTCATCCGTATTTAATCTTCCAACTTTCAGTTTTCCTTGATATTCCTCGGCTATCTCTGAGACCACAGGTGCAACCATTCTACAAGGGCCACACCACGGAGCCCAAAAGTCCACTAACACAGGAATATCGGAGCTTAGGACTTCATCTTCCCAGTTACTTTGTGTTAAATGCAGCTCAGCCATCTCTACCTCCTTAGCATATGATTGCGTGGTAAATAATAGGTGGGAAGCTCTTTTTTGTCAAGAAATAAGTAAATTATATTATTTCTTCCTGATCTTCGTCTGATTCTAAAAGCATTTGAAGAGCTAATAACACTGTTTTCTTGACATCTTCTTTGTTTGTAGCATTTATCATTTTTACAGGAACATCTTTTGGCAGTGAAGATAGATGTTCGTCTATTCTTTCTTTATGAACTTTGTTGTTCAAATCAACTTTTGTTAGAGCAACGACAGTCGGCAATCTCTTTAAGTTGTGAAACTTCCTATAATATTTGGTTATGTCTTTTAGGGATTTTTCGTCTGTTATATCTCCTAAAATTATAACAGCTAAAGCATTCTTCAATAACAGTGGATAAATAAAGTCAAATCTCTCCTGACCGGGTGTTGCGTATAGATGAATGATTATATCCTCGTCAATGGTTAATCTGCCAAAATCTAAGGCCACAGTTGTCAAAGCTTTTATTTCTTTTAGGTCCTGTTCAGTGACTGGCTTGTCTGTTGTAATTGGCTCTATTTCACTAATTTGTTTAATGAACTCTGTTTTCCCGGAGTTAAAACTTCCAGTTACTATTATTCTAAAAACCATCATAAACCCCTTATTCTATCTATAATTTTTTTCAAGAAGCTCTTCTTTATCTTTACGTCGTATTTTGATGATGAAGCAGGTTTTTCAATTTCTATCATATTTAATATGTACATGCAAACCAAGGCTTTAAATTTATCTATATTTAAGCCGTTTTCGGTTATGTTTCCTACACTAAAATTGCTTTCTGGACTATTTAATTTATCAATGTCGATATTTTCTTTGATTTTGTTTATCTGTTTTACTATATAGGATGGAGCTTTTAAAGTAACAATTGAATCTTTTTCTGGTATAATTTCAAGCAATTTTTCCTTGTTATTAATGTTGTCTACACAGTTTATGATAAAGTCTCTTAAATTGGATTTGAAGGTTTTTGTGTCGAGCGTTAAGGATAGAAACTCATTTAAATTTAGTGGCTCTGTAGATGTCTCAATATTCTCTAAGAGCAGTATATCGTGTATATTATCCAAAGTTGATTTTAAGATAAAAATATCGGCTCCCATAGTAAAACCGAGTATTTCTTCTTTTTCGCTCTTTATGTGGAATTTTATGTTACCTTTGAGATTTTTAAAAAAGTTTACTATGTTTGTTTTTTTGAAGTGAGGAAGCTTTATATAGTTGCTTAAGTCTATATGCTCCAATTGATGCATATGGGTAGTTTGTATCCCTTCCTTTTCTGCTACTTCCAATAAAGCTTCGTGAAAAGTAGGTTTGTTTATTGTTGTTAAGTAAAATTCTTTTGGTATGGTTTCATTTATTCTTTTGAAAATAACAACCTGAGGTTTTATTTTAGATTTGTTATAGATAATTTCTGCAAGTTTTGATTTTACAACGGTTCCTTTATTTTCTCCAATTACAACTATGTTGTAATTTTCGAATTCTATTTTTTTCACTGCATCTCTTGGGTTATCAACTAATTCTACTTCGCATTGCAGTTTTTCTAAAGTGAAGACAATAAGATCCCTTAGCAATGATTCATTACATATGATGAGAACCTTTTTCTTAATCATTTTACCCCATCTCTCAAAGTCATTTGATATATATTTAACTTAAGATAATAAAATAGTCAAGAAAAAACGTTTTTATAATTGTCAAAAAAACTTCCTTTTGGCTCTTTTGTTGTGTAGAGTAGAGTTAAATTAAATCCATAGTTCGAAAAAAAAGGTATCTTAAATGACAAGAAAGACAAGTTTTTTTGTCAATCTATCATTTTCTGTTTTTTTACTAAGGTAAACAGTATCTTGCATTTTTGTGTCTCAAGATTCGAGTTTTGCAAATAATATATAGAGTCCCGATTTTATAGTTCCAATTGCATTGTATAATAAGCAAAAGTTAAAAATAAAAGTCTATAGAAAAATATTATAAAAATACAGGGCAGTGTAAAATTACTTGTGTCACCCTTTGAAGGGAGAGGGGTTATGTGTTATAACCCCTCTTTGACAACTAACCCTTCAAAGGAGGAAAAACACATGTATGA
>JALVTR010000113.1 GCA_027035885.1 Desulfurellales bacterium | reverse complement strand
TCTTTGACCTCCATTATTGCCTCCCTTTTTATAGAGGAATGTTTCCGTGTTTCTTTGGAGGGTTTGATTCCCTCTTGTTTTTCGTGAGTTCCAAAGCTTGTATTAGTTTTAACCTTGTATCTGCTGGATCTATAATTTCATCTAAATATCCTAATCCTGCAGCAATATATGGATTCGCAAATTTATCCCTATACATCTGAACCAATTCTGCTTTCTTTTGCTCAGTATTCACAGCCTCAGCAAGTTCTTTTCTATAAAGTATGTTTACTGCACCATCAGGCCCCATAACGGCTATCTCTGCTATCGGGTAGGCGTAGTTTACATCTGTTCTAAAGTGCTTGGACGCCATAACGTCGTATGCTCCACCGTAGGCTTTCCTGACGATTAGTGTAATCTTGGGAACAGTTGCTTCTGCGTATGCGTATAATAATTTGGCTCCGTGTATAATAACGCCATTGTGTTCTTGAGCTACGCCTGGCATGTACCCTGGTTGGTCTTCAAATGTGATAATTGGGATATTGAAAGCGTCACAAAATCTTATAAATCTCGCGGCTTTGATTGCAGCTTTATAATCCAATGCTCCAGCAAAATAGTGTGGGTTGTTTGCTACAATTCCTACACTTCTGCCTCCAAGATGGGCAAAACCCACGACCATGTTTTTGGCGTAATTTTCTTGAATCTCCAAAAAATACCCGTCATCTACAACTTTTTTTATTAAGTCCTTCATTTCATATGGTTTCATAGGATCTGCAGGAACTAAATCGTAAATTGAATCATCCTTTCTGTTTGGAGGATCGTCCGTTGGTTTGTATGGCGGGTCTTCCATGTTGTTTTGCGGGATGAACTGAAATAGCTCTCGAACCAATATTAATGCGTCTTCGTCGTTTTCTGCTGCAAAGTGGGCCACCTGGGTTTTTGTGGTGTGAACTCCTGCTCCTCCGAGGTCCTCTTTTGTAATTTTTTCTCCAGTTACGGCTTCGATTACATCAGGTCCAGTTATAAACATAAAACTTGTATTTTTTACCATTATTGTAAAATCTGTTACGGCAGGAGAATACACCGCACCACCAGCAGTAGGGCCCATTATGACTGAGATTTGTGGGATTACACCTGAAAACATTACGTTTCTTAAGAAAATATCTGCATACCCTGCTAAAGATTCAACACCCTCTTGAATTCTTGCACCGCCTGAGTCGTTCAAGCCTATTACAGGAGCACCGACTTTTGCTGCCAAGTCCATAATTTTACATATTTTTTTGGCATGAGCTCCAGATAATGATCCTCCAAAAACGGTAAAATCCTGGCTAAAAACAAACACGAGCCTTCCATCGATAGTTCCGTAACCGGTTACAACACTATCTCCTAAAATTTTTTGTCTCTCCATTCCAAAATCCGTACATCTGTGCGTAACAAATTTGTCAAACTCAACAAAACTGCCTTCATCAAGGAGTAATTTTATTCTTTCTCTTGCAGTTAATTTACCTTGAGCATGTTGCTTTTCTATCTTGTTCAATCCCCCACCTAACTCTGCTTCTTTTTCTAATCTCCTTAGCTCCTCGAGCTTGTCATGCATTGGCAAACCTCCTATAACCTATTTTCTAATCTAATATATTTAAAAACAATCAAAATGTCAATAAATGTGTTTCACCATTTGTTAATATTTTATTTTTGATTCATAAATATGCAAAAAAGTGTAAAGTATGTTGCACGTTTGTATAATACCAACCTTTTAAATTTGTTTATTGGTAATTCATTTGAAAAAAATGGGGTTTTATGTAATATTTTAGCAGAAAAGATTGTGGAGGATAGTTATGAAGGTGGACTTTGATGTATTTAGAGAATACGATATTAGAGGTGTATGGGGTAAAAACATAAATAAAGATTTTGCGTTTTTATTGGGTGCTGCTTTCAGTAGGTATTTAAAGAATAAGCTCAATAAAGATAAACTTTCGGTTAGTATCGGATATGATGCCCGCCTTTCTTCTAAGGATATATTCGATGCGTTGTCTAAAGGGTTCAATTCTCAAGGTGTAAAAGTGTTTGATATAGGTCTTGTCCCGACACCTGTTCAGTACTTTTCTCTTTTTAACCTTGACATTGACGGCGGCGTAATGATAACAGCCTCACATAATCCAAAAGAGTATAATGGTTTTAAATTGTCTTTAGCTAAAGAGACGCTTTTCGGTGAGGAAATTAAAGAAGTTGGCGAATTAATGATTTCTTTGGATGTACAGTTTGATAATGACGTTGAGCCAAATATAGAAAAGGTCGATATGCTTGACAAATACATAAATTTTATGCTTGACCAATTTGGATATTTGAAGGATGTTGAGTATAAACCTTCTCTTGCTTTAGACGGTGGCAATGGAACAGCCGGTTTTGTAGGATTTGAAATATTTAAGCGATTAGGTTTTGATGTGAAGGGGTTGTTCATTGAACCAGATGGAAATTTCCCAAATCACCATCCAGATCCCACTGTCGAGAAGAACTTAAAGGATTTGAAGGAAACTATAGAAAAGCACAGGCTTGAATTCGGAGCTGGCTACGACGGAGATGGCGACAGAATTGGCGTTGTTTTGAAGGATAAAACAATTCTTTGGGGCGATCAGCTGCTGCTTTTGCTTTCGCAGGATTTATGCAAGAGAAAAAAAGGTGCAAAGGTCATTATGGATGTGAAATGCTCAGATGTTGTTTACGATATGATAGAAAAAACAGGCTGTGAGTCTATTATGTTTAAAACAGGACATTCGCTGATTAAAGATAAAATGAGGAAAGAAGATGCTTTGCTTGCCGGTGAGATGAGCGGACATATATTCATGGGTGAAAATTACTTTGGCTACGATGATGCGATCTATGTGTCTTTAAAACTTGCGGAAATTGTTACAAGGGATAAGTTGGATTTGGTTCAATGGAAAAGCTCACTGCCAAAGATATATAACACGCCTGAAATCCGAATTGATTGTCCTGAGGACAAAAAGAATGGCGTAATTGAAGCATTCAAGTTGATTTTAAATAAAAATAGGGAAGAATTGGGTATAGCTGATATGCTTACAATTGATGGTGTGAGATTTAAGACGGGTTACGGATGGGGGCTTGTAAGGGCGAGCAACACTCAACCCGTGCTTGTTTTGAGATTTGAAGCGAATAGCAAAAAAAATTTAGATATGATAAAAGAGTTTACGCTCAAGCAAATCGAGGAGTTAATCAGAAAATGAATAAACTTGATAAAATAAGAGAAAAAGTAGAAAAGGGTGAATTTATAGACTTTGAAGATGCTAAAGTAATCTTAGAATCGAGTAATTTATTAGAAATTGGGGAAATAGCAAGATCTATAAAAATAAAAAAGACAGGAAAAAATGTTTATTTTGTTTTTAATAAACATATAAACTACACAAACCTATGCGTTTCGAAATGTAAGTTTTGTGCTTTCTACAGAAACGGCGATGAGCCCGATGCATACACAATGGAGGTCGATGAGATAATAGATGAGATTTCAAAAATGCCAAACGGCATAAAAGAGGTTCACATCGTCGGCGGATTGCACCCAACAAAGCCGTTTTCTTACTACGTTGATATGGTAGAGTCAATAAAATCCAATTTTCCTGATGTTAATGTGAAGGCGTTTACAGCGGTTGAAATAGACTACTTCTCTAAGATCAGTGGCTTAAGTTACGAAAAGGTGCTGAAGGAACTAAAAAAAGCAGGTCTTGATTCCATGCCCGGTGGTGGCGCAGAGGTTTTTTCAGACAGGGTCAGAAAGAAGCTTTATCCCAACAAAATTGGATTTGACAAATGGTCTTTAGTTCATGCCATCGCCCACAGATTGGAGATTCCAACAAATGCTACACTGCTTTTTGGGCATATAGAAACAGACGATGAAATCATAGACCATCTGTTCAAATTAAGAAAATTACAGGAAGAGCATCCCGGTTTTTTGTGTTTTATACCATTGAGTTTCCATCCAGCAAATACGCCACTTGAGGGCAAAATTGAAAAGGTGGATGCAATACGGGAACTCAAAGTTCTGGCTTTATCGCGAATTATTTTGGATAACTTCCCCCATATAAAGGCCTATTGGGTCATGCTTTCGCCTAAAATCGGCCAAATTGGTCTGCATTTCGGCGCAGATGATATCGATGGAACGATTGGCCAGGAAAGGGTTACACATGCTGCAGGTGCCAAGAGTCCTTTAGGTTTAGCAAAGGAATATATGGTTGGTTCTATAAAGAATGCAGGTTTTATCCCTGTAGAGAGGGATGCATTGTATAATGAAATAGAGGTGTTTAATTGATTGAAAAAATATATAAAAAGGTATCTGAATTTGAAAGGATTAGTTCGGATGAAGGTATAAAACTTCTAAAAGAAGGGGATTTTTTAACATTAGGAAAACTTGCTAATAGAATACGCTTCAAAAAACACCCTAAAAAACTTGTTACATTTATTTTGGATACAAACGTTAATTATACGAATGTATGCTATGTAGGCTGCAGTTTTTGTGCGTTTTATAGAAAACCTCACGATAATGAAGCGTATACCTTAAGCATATCCGAGCTTATAAGCGAAATCGAAGAAGCTCAGTCAAAGGGCATTACAACGGCTTTAATTCAGGGAGGATTAAATCCGGAACTACCATACGAATATTATTTAAAATTGGTAAAAGAATTATCTAAAAGTACGGTTCATGTACATGCTTTCTCGCCACCTGAGATTGACCTGATGTGCAGAATATCTGGTAAAACTACAGATGATGTGTTTGAGGATTTAAAAGATGCAGGCCTGACAACCATGCCCGGCGGAGGTGCTGAAATACTGTCAGAAAGGGTGAGAAAAAAGATATCCCCAAAGAAAATTAGCACGGATAGGTGGCTTGAGATTATGGAAAAGGCCCATGAGCACGGGATAAAAACAACGGCTACGATGATGTTTGGCCATTTAGAAACGAAAGAGGATATAATTGAGCATTTGGATAGGGTTAGAGAATTGCAGGATAAAACAGACGGATTCACAGCTTTTATAGCTTGGGATTTCAAAAAGGAGAATAATGAGCTTGGTAAAATTGTAAATAGAATTGTTACTGGTATTGATTACTTGAAGATTGTGGCAATTGCAAGAATATATCTAGATAATTTTGATAATATCCAAGCATCCTGGGCTTCTCAGGGTAAGGATGTCGGAGAGCTTGCGCTCCATTTCGGTGCAAATGATATGGGTAGTATGCTGATAGAGGAAAACGTGATGAGGGAAGCTGGCTTCAGAGCTCAGGCTAGTGTAGAAGAAATTGCTTCTGTAATAAGAAAAGCAGGGTTTAAACCCGCACTTAGAACTACTGATTACAAAATAATAAAGTATTTATAGTTTTTCGGAGGTATGACTTGAAAATTTCTGAAATTTTTAAACAAAAGAAGAGAACACTGTCCTTTGAATTTTTTCCGCCAAAAAAAGTTGAAAATGAATATACATTGTTTAACACAATTGATGTATTAAAAAAATATAATCCTGATTTTGTTTCAATAACATACGGTGCTGGTGGAAGTTCTAAAGATAAAACAATCGAATGGACATTAAAAATAAAGAAACAATACGGATTAAACCCTATGATGCATCTTACATGCATCACTACAACGCGTGAATTTATTGACGAAATAATAGATACATTAAAAGCAAACGGTATAGATAATATTTTGGCTCTTAGGGGAGATTTACCTGAAGGATTTGATAAATCAAAAATGGAGTTTAATCATGCTTATCAATTGGCTAAGTACTTGAAGGGCAAAGAAGACTTTTCTATAGGTGTTGCTGGATACCCAGAAGGACATCCAGAGTCACCATCGCTTGAAAAAGATGTTGAATACTTAAAAATGAAAGTTGATGCAGGTGGAGACTTTATTATAACACAGCTTTTCTTCGATAACTCAAAGTTCTTTGAATTTCTGGATAGACTGAAAATATTCCGGATAAATATCCCCGTTATTGCTGGCATAATGCCCATTTTGAGTTTAACTCAAGTTAAGCGCTTTGTTGAAATGTGCGGTGCAACAATACCCAAAAAGCTGTTGGATAAATTAGAAGGAAAAAGTAAAGAAGATGTATACAAAATCGGTGTCGAATATGCCATAAATCAATGTCAAGAGTTAATAGAAAGCGACGTTAAAGGCTTACACTTTTATACGCTAAATAAGTTCAATGCAACAGAGGAAATAATAAAAGCTCTTTCTTTAACCTAAGATATGAAGCGAACATATAAGCTGCAGTAGTTTTCAGTTAACATTTACAATACAGTTTGTAAGTTTTTTTGTGTGAAATTTAATTGTTTTCAATTATACTTTACTAACTGACCTTACGCACCCTTCAGTTTCTGCAGTTCTTCAAAGGCAATCTGATTGGCTCTAAAGAGCAACTTAGCCCTGAGTGCAAAATGGTTCAAATGATGTTTGATTTTTAGGCATTCCAA